>JBGCFH010000001.1:0-12313 GCA_045106825.1 Saprospiraceae bacterium
TGTATTATTTGAACCACAAAAGGTACAAAAGACACAAAAGGAATTCACAAAAGAGTGAAAATAAAATAACTTTTGTGAAAACACTTTTGATACTTATGTGCCTTTTGTGGTTCAAAATTATTTTTATAGGAAAACCGTTTAAATAAATGCTATTTGTAATGTTTTTTGGCTTTTGAGACAACCTCTTTTCTAGAAATATCTTTAAAAATTGGTCATTATACTTTGATTTTTTTATTAAAAAACACAGATTTTGAAAATAGGAATTGTCATCATTTTACAAAAATACTTTCATCATTCACTAAACATTCCTAATATTGTAGAAAAATTGAATTAATGACCTCGAAATACTTAAAGTTTAAAAAACGCTATGTTGCCATAACTACGTGGCTACCAAATTATAATAAAGCGTTTTTAAAAGGCGATATAATAGCAGGTTTGACAGTTGGTGTTATGCTTATTCCTCAAGGAATGGCTTACGCTATTATCGCTGGTGTAGATCCTATTTATGGTTTATATGCTTCTGTTATTCCATGTTTTATTTATGCTATTTTTGGTTCGTCACGACAATTATCAGTCGGACCGACAGCCGTTGTATCTATTTTAGTAGCTTCAAGCATTGGGCAATTAGCGGATGCAAATACAGAAACCTATATACAACTGGCAATTACACTGGGTTTCATGATTGGTCTCATTCAGTTATTACTTGGTTTTTTCCGATTAGGTTTTTTAGTAAATTACTTGTCACATCCAGTAATTAGTGGCTTTACTTCTGCCGCAGCTTTTATTATTGGCTTTAGCCAATTAAAACATTTGTTAGGTGTTGATTTAGGAGATAGCAAATTGATACATAATCTTGTGATGGCTGCGATAGGACAGTTTGAAAATATTAACTGGATGACATTTGGAATTGGAATTGGAGGCATGGCGATTATTTTATTCCTAAAGAAATACCTTCCGATTATTCCTGGTGCATTAGCAGCTGTTGTTATTGGAATTTTTACAACCTACCTTTTTGATTTAAAAGAGCAATTTCATGTAAAGATTGTGGGAGATGTTCCAAGTGGTTTTCCGTCCTTTGTATTGCCTAATTTTGATATGACTTATATTCCCGATTTGATTCCGATGGCGATTACGATTGCGTTGATTAGTTTTATGGAATCTATCGCTATTGCGAAAGCGATGCAGAATAAACACAAAGACTATCTTTTGTTTCCGAATCAAGAGTTGGGCGCTTTAGGTCTGATGAATATGTTTGGTTCATTTTTTCAATCTTTTCCAACAACAGGTTCATTTTCGAGAACGGCAGTCAATGAGCAAAACGGAGCGAGAACAGGATTAGCCGTTATTATTACAGGTTTATTTATTACGATTACACTCTTGTTTTTAACAGACTTATTTTACTATTTACCGAAACCAATTTTAGCATCTATTATTATGGTTTCAGTTTATGGTTTGATTGATATTAGAGAGCCAAGGCGACTTTGGCATGTTGACCGTAAAGATTTTTGGGTGTTAATTATTACATTTGTTGGTACGTTAGTATTGGGCATTGAAAAAGGAATTTTAGGAGGTGTTTTTATCTCGATGGCGATTGTAATTTATGAAACGACACTTCCTCATTATACTGTTTTAGGAAAAATTCCGAACGAGACCTATTACAAAGATGTTACTCGTTTTTCTAACTTGAAAGTTAGACCCGATACTTTAATTATGCGGTTTGAAGCCAGACTTTATTTTGCTAACGTCACTCACTTTCAACGAACTATTAATAATGAGGTAAAAAAGAAAGGTGATGATTTAAAAGCATTTTTTTTAGATGCAAGTGCGATTAATACCATGGATTCCAGTGGTTTTCATGCAATGGAAGAAGTAATTGATGCTTGTCAAAAAAGAGGAATTGATTTTTATTTAATTGGAATAAAAGGTCGAGTACGAGACGAAATGAAGCGTTCTGGATTGATGAAAAAAATTGGAAAAAACCGAATTTTTATTGAAATGCATCATGCTATTTGTCATTATAATGATTATCCTTACAAGGATTTTTCGGGATATGTGACACAATCAGAAGCAGAATTTATTAATATTGATGATGAGGAAAATTAAATTATATATCGCTGCCAGTATTGATGGCTTTATTGCTGACAAAAATGGTAGTGTAGAATGGTTAGAAAAATTACCAAATCCTGATTTATTGGATTATGGTTACTTTGAAATGTATAATAATATTGATACAACCTTGATGGGAAATGCAACGTATCAACAAATCTTAGGCTTTGATATTCCTTTTCCTTATAAGGACAAACAAAACGTTGTTTTTACTCGTAATAAGTCCTTGACAAAAGATGAAAATGCCATTTTTATTTCTGACGATATTATCAATTTTGTTAAAAATTTGAAAACAAAAAAAGGTAAAGCAATTTGGTTGATTGGCGGTGGACAAATCAATACAATTTTATTAAATGCTGACTTAATTGACGAAATGATTATTAGCTATATACCGACTGTTTTGGGCGAAGGTATTCCATTATTTTCATCAAATGCACAATTAAAATCGTTTCGTTTATTAAAATCAGAAACTTATAATACTGGCGTAATTAGTTTGACTTACGTCAAATGATTGGTTTCGTCGGTGTTAAATTTGAAAAACCTTATTACAAATGATACTTTGTGATAAGGTTTCGTCATTTATAATGAAAAAGATAATTCCTTTTTTCAGATAAAAATTCACAAATGAAATTATCATATTATTTATTTCTATTATTCGTTAGTATTTCTTTTACGGTTGCAGCTCAACATCAACATCCGTTTCAAGTCTATAAAGAAAATGATCGTTACGGACTAAAAAATGCAAAAAAAGAAATCATTGTTAAGCCAATATATCTTAATATAAAAACCTCAAAGTTTGGTGTGTTTGCGATGCAAACAGAAAATCGAAAATGGGCAATTTTTGATAAAGAAGGTATTCGTGTTACGGATTTTATTTATGATCGAATGGAACAAGAACTACCGAATGTTATCGAAGTTCGTCAAGGCTCAAAAGTAGGATTAGTTGCAGAAGATGGTAAACAACTGGTTCGTGTTGATTATGATAAAATTGCTCCAGTTGGTAAGGTAATTTTATCTCAAAACACTGCTATAAATAATTCGATGCAGCCAAAGTCTTTTCAATATCGAGGTGCAATTGTTACAAAAAACAATATCACAGGTTTTATTAATACTCAAAACAAACTAATTCTACCTATTGATAATGAACGAGTTAAGGCAACCGCTAAATTTGATTTAAAGAATGGTTTTATTGATGTTGTCGGTTTGATTGTTACAAAAAATGGTCAATTTGGAATTGTTGATGAAACGGGAAAAACAATCATTCCTTTCCAATATAATTATATCAATGCCTTGAATCGATTAGGTTTTGGCGAATTGGAACAAAACAATAAAACTGGTTTGTACGATGCAAAACTAAGTATAATTGTTGCACCAACTTTTGATGAGATTTCGATTTTAAATGAAAAACTATTTGCAGGAAAAAATGGTAATTCTTGGAAAATTTTTGATATAAAAAATCCAAACAAAGTTTATGCAACGGTAAGTGCTGTTTACCCGTTTTCAAATGGTTTTACGAGAATTAAAAAAGGAAAAAAATGGAGTGTTTTATCGGCTGAAGGAATAATAAAATTAGGATTTGAATATGATGAAATTGTGCCTTTTGGTCGAAATTTATTATTAAAAAAAGATGGAAAATATTTTATTTTCACATCAAAAGGAAAAGTCAAACCTTATGAGTTTTCTACAATAATATCTTGGCGAAACCTGAATGATAAACTCAAACCTGCTCAAACAACAAAAGGAAAATATGGCTACATTAATGATGATGGAACGTTTGTTATTGCAGCAAAATACGATGATGCAAAAGATTTTAGAGAAGGTGTTGCGATTGTCAAAAAAGATAATTTGTACGGCTTTATTGATGAACAAGGAAAGTTGATTCAACCAATTAAATATCAGATTCCGAATGTAAATATGGAATACACCGTTTTGTTGGTTCAGTCCGAATCACTTTATGGTTATATCAATTATCAAGGCAAAATATTGATTGATTGTCAATATGAAGCAATTGCTTTTTATGATGATTTTATGCGTGCAAAACTGAATGGAAAGTACGGTTGGATTGATAAAAATGGCAAACAAATTATACCTTTTCAATTCGATTTTATTGAAAATTATGATGAGCATAAAAAACAATTTCGGTATCAAAAAGGAAATAAATTAGGCTGGATAAATCGAACATTGACAAAGAATGAATCTCAAAGTTTGGTAGAATGGGCAGATGAAATTGAATTGACAAAAAATAAAGTTCGTAATATTCGAGTTGGAAATTATTTTGGATTGATAAACGAAAATCAGGAATTTATTATTCCTGTTCGATATGAAAATAAACTTGTTTTTGATAAATTTGGAAAAGCAATCGTTAAAGAAAATCAACTCTGGGGAATGATTGATAAAGGTGGAAATGTTGTGATTCCATCTGTTTATCAAGAGCAATTTCGGTTTGATGATAATCAATTAGCTTGTGTCTTGAAAAATGGTAAATATGGCGTTGTCGATTATGACGGAAACGTACTCGTAACAATGGTTTACGATAGTTATATCTATACGGATTATGAATATTGGACAGTAAAGAAAAACAACAAATTTGGAATTACAAATAGTAAAGGTCAACTGATTATTCCGATTGAATACGAAAAAGTTTTTCCTTATATTAATCATTTGGCTTTAGCAAAAAAAGATGGAAAATGGGGATATATTAATGAAATTAATCAACCAGTAATTCCTTTTGAATACCAAGTTTTGAATAGCTTCATTGACGGTCGAGCAATTGCTAAAAAAGGAGATTATTGGGGCATAATAAATACGGATAATGAAGTGATTTTAGATTTCAAATTTGATAATTTAATAGAAGAAACAAACGGTTTTATTAGTGCAAGTAAACAAGGTTTTTGGGGAATAATTGACGAAAGTTATCAAACGGTTGTTCCATTTAAATATGATAAAATCACGACTTTAAATAGTTATTTTAGAATAGAAAAAAATGATAAAATTGGTTTGTATTCGATTGATGGACAATTAATTTTACCAGCTTTTTATGATGCTTTGACGATTGATGGAAATGGCTTCAAGATTCAAAAAGATGGTAAATCAGGATTATTGGATTTTGATGGAAATGTACTGATTCCTGTGATTTATGACGAATTGATGTATTTTAATAGTGGAATATCAAGAGTAAAAAAAGGCAATAAATATGGTATGATAACCGCAGAAGGAAAATTGATAATTCCTTGTAATTATGATAATTTAGGCATTCGTTTTACAGGTGAATATATTGAAGCCGCTAAAGATGAACAATATGGAATACTAAATAAAAACGGTAAAACGGTTACTAAATTTCAATATGAAAAGATTAGATGGAAAAACGGCAACGCAGAAGGATTGAAGAATGGTAACTGGTTGAAAATTGCATTGTAAAATAACACGGACATACTCAATGTCCGTGTTATTATAATTACTAATTATTATTTTCCAACTATTTTAATCAGAGAACCTTTCTTGATTTTATCGGTCAATTCCATACTATTTAAAATTGCCAATTCGTCCATTCTATCAGAAGAAACACCTAATTTTTGGAAAGTCTGTTGAACAGTTGCATTTGCAGGAACTGTTTTAATCATTACTCTTTCAGGTTTTACATTAATTTTCTTTTGGTCTGTTAATTTTTTAAATCCTTTCATGGATTTGGTCATTACACTTTGATAAGTAGCAAAATCTGCTTTGCTTGCAATACCATGAAATACAAACATATAATTACCAAACTCAATGAAATACGAGTTCAGAGAAATTGATTTTGTCGGATCTTCAGCATTATCTTGATCGGCTACTAAAGCAATCGCATTATATCCATTGACTTTAACATTTTTACGACTTTTCTCTGTTAACTTAAAACCTTCAACGGCTTTATTTACAGCATCTGTAAGATTGTCGCCTTGTGCTAACGTAAAAATCATCATACCTTTGCCATCTTCCGAAGCCATTTGTACTTGAGTTGGACTGTTTTGTAATTGCCAACCTTGTGGTACTGGATATAAGAATTTCATTTCAGGATGATAGAATACGTTATTTTCAACATAACCTTGACGAGGATCTTCGCCATAGATTAAACCGTCAATCATTCTAAGGTATTCATTACGATTGACTTTGTAAGGGCCTTTCGTTTTGGCTTGCCATTCGGTCGCTGCTTGACCAACTTTTGTAAATCTATCAGCTGGATTAGGATGTGACGACATAAAATCAGGGATAGAAACACCTGCTTGTGTTTGTAATCGTCCTAAAGTTTTGAAAAAACCTGCCATATAATTCGCATCATAACCAATACGAGTCGAATATTCTACACCTAATTGATCAGATTGTGATTCGTCACTACGACCATTTTTTAGCATTAACAATTGTAAACCGCTTTGTGCAACTCCAGCAAATTGCTGAAATTCAGGACTAACAACCATTCCAACAATCAAACCTGCTTGCAAAACTTGTGATTTACTCATTTGCTTTACAGAATGTCGTGCGGTTACATGCCCGATCTCATGACCTAATACACCAGCAAATTCAGCTTCATTATTAAAGTGTGCCAATATACCACGAGTAAAATAGACATAACCTCCAGGAACAGCGAAAGCATTGACAACAGGCGAATCCATTACCTTGAAGTCATAGCTTAAATTTGGACGGTGAGAGATTCTCGCCATTTGTTGTCCTTTTTCTTCAATAAATTTTTGGATTTTATCATCTTGATAAACACCGTACATTGCAGCAATCTGTGGGTCATATTCTTTACCCATTTGTACTTCTTGTGCTTCGGTCATTAATACAAAATCCTTTTTTCCAGTAACAGGATTTGTAGAACACGTACTCATTGCAACAGCAATAAATACAACAAAAATACTCCTTATTAATAGTCTGAGTTTCATAATAACATAAGTTTATGTTGATTTTTATAAAATATATAATTATTAAAATCTTTAAAATAAAGACTGTTAAAGTACAACATTGTAACGAAATGAACAATAAAGGAAGGTGATAAATTTGATTCTAATTGTAAAAGAAAGGTAGAGATATAAAACTAAAAAAGGCTACTCAACTTTGAGTAACCTTTCTTCTTGTTGCGGAGACAGGACTTGAACCTGCGACCTTTGGGTTATGAGCCCAACGAGCTACCAACTGCTCCACTCCGCGATATAACCACAACTTCTTTTCAGAAGCGATTGCAAAGGTAAGTAACTTTTTTACACTTGCAAATTTTATCATAAAAAATATCAAGAAAATATGTTTGTTATGATATTCGGTATTATAAAGGGTTAAGCAATCGAAAAAGTTCCCAATAATTGAAAAAAAAATTATTGACCAACAGATTTTGTTTCTTCACCAAAAAATTCAGCGAATTGACGCATTTGAGAAGCCAATTGATTATTTTTTGTAGCTTTAAAGTAAGTATCCGCTAAAGCTTTTAAAGTTTGATACATCATTCTATCCATTTCGACAACTTGCATTTCTTTTGTCCAAAGATCAATCTTATAAGTATCTCGATGATCTTTGTCAAATAACGACAATAACATTGCTTTACATTCTTGTGGTTTTGCATTGTCGGTTGCATCCCAAATTATCTTTTCGGGCATGTTTTGTTTATCCAAACCTATTTTTATAGTAATCTCTTTTTGTTGTGCCATTTTATATAAGTAATAATTAATTAAAATTGTTGTATTTCGTCTGATTCGTAAATAAATGTTCCTCCATCAATGCGTTGAGCAACTAAAACCATAGCTTTAGCAACTTGTTCTCCATGAACAGCACTGTATTTTGGTGCTAACCTATTAGTTACTAAATTTAAAATGCCAGAAGCATAAGTTGCTAACTTTTCGCCAATTCGTAACTCATTACGAGAACCTAACAATAAAGAAGGTCGAAAGATGTGAATTGACCAATAATTTAAATTTTGTACTGCAGATTCAATTTCTCCTTTGATTTGATTATAAAAAAACATTGAGTCTTTATCTGCTCCAACTGTGGATACTAAAAGAAATTGATTAGCACTGTTTTTTGCTGCTATTTTAGCGGTGTCAAATACATAAGTATAATCAACCTTTGAAAAAGCAGCTTTGCTTCCTGCTTTTTTGCGTGTTGTACCTAAACAACAAAAAACATCATCTCCAACAATCCAATCTGCATAATCGTCTAACTTATCAAAGTCAATGATATATTCTTCATACTTCGGATGCTTTATATTTAGTTTTCGACGATTGAAAGCTTTCACCTTAGAATATAGTGGAGATTCTAACAAGAACTCTAAGCAATAACCGCCAACTAAGCCAGTTGCTCCAAAAAGTATAGCTGTTTTTTGTGCTTTCTGAATTTTCATGACCGCAAAGATATTTTTTTAAGTAGTAACTATTAAATATTAGTGGTGAAATATTCTGAAATTAGCTCTTTGTACGCTTTAACAAAAAATGAAACTTTTTATTAAAAATCTTATTTCCTGCTAATTTGTTTCAAAAAACTATTTTGACTTTTATAAATTTAAGTACGTGGACAGAAGTAAGCACGTAATTATAACGAAGTAATTTTTTTGTTCTACGATTTCAAAAAATGTGCGTATAGCAGAGTTACACAAATATTTTATGAAGAAGTAGAACAGAAAAAGTACGAGTTAGAATACGTGATTATTTTTGTTCACGTACTTAGATGTAAATAAGTTGTTATTATCATTTATTTCTTGATTGTCGAATAGTAATTACTCAATTTTCATTTTTAACCTCGGTGTATTATGTACTGTAAAAATATTAGGCGATTCAATCGAAATATTAATTTTATAATCACCTTTCTTTTTTGGTGTTTTGAATTGAAAATGATAAGGTTTTAGTTTATCAATTTTCATAATGGTTATATCATCTGATTGATGACTTATAAATTTTGAATTTTCAAAAATCTGACACGATAATTTTGAATTTCTATCACCATCAAAACTCACATTTTCAGGTATATTAAAACGAATCGGAATAGACACTAAAGTATCAGGTGGAAAAGTAAAACTTGTCATTTCTGTTTCCAATTTTACGGTAGCATAACATATAAAGTTATTAACCTGTCGATAATAAAAACGACCAAGATTAGTTTCTACTGAATCGGTACAAGGAACTAACGGATATTTTGAAAAATATAAAACCGTATCACCAATAAATTCTTGTTCCCAATGATATAAATCAAACTGTGTGCGCGGCCCAGTTGATGCCGCTAAACCTGTCGAAAACTTCTGAGTGTAAAAGCTGTATTTTGATGGTACTTGATAACTTCCTGCAAAAATCGGTGGATAATCACCTGCTTCTTCAATGGCTTTCGCCAATGGTTGAACCCAATTTTCGACACCATGAAAATCCCGAAATTTCATAAAAAATGGTTTTTCATTTGGTATAATATCAAATATAATAACACTTCGTACGACTATTGCGATAAGCAGAGAAAATGGCAATAATCGAAACAACCACTTTTTAGCTATTTCATTTTCATACAATGCTTGATGTGTCAATACGATCAGAGGAATCAAAGTAGCTATTACCCAATTTGCTTCAACTGGCCCTCGCAAACTCATCACAAAGAAAAATCCTAATAGACCAAAAGCAACCGTCTTTAATGTTTTATTGAATTGTAATTGTGTATCAGTTTTTGATTTAAATATAGCGGATTGTTTTAGTAAAATTGGGCTTATCAAAGGCCCAAGAATCACAAAAATAGAAGCGATATAAGTTAAGGTCAAACCAATATGCCATTTTATTTTATTGCGTTCTGACCAATGAAAAGTTACTGTAACAAAATCATTTTGAAACTCCCAATATAAGTGTGGCAAAAATAAAATCAATCCTGTGAAACCTGCTACGTAAAATGTCCAACGTTTGAATAATTGCCAATTTGCTACAATTGCAAAAAATATCACGACAACACTGTGATATTTACTATACAACATACAAGCGATTGTTGTACCGATTAATAATGCTGTTTTTAAACTATCTTTTTTTAAATATTGCTTAGTAAGATATAAAAATAAAGCTGCAAAAAACACAAAACAAATATCAGGAACTGCCCAAAATCCACCAATATGTAATAAGCCGACTGAAGTCACTAAGGCAATAAACAATGGTGTATTTTTTGGATAAGTCAATTGTTCAATCAACCAAATCGTACCTAAATGTAAAAAGATAAATAACAAACGTACACCTAAACCTGTTGGAATTAGCCAATAACCTATTTTTATTAATAAAGCAACCATTGGAGGTTGATGAAAATGTCCCCAATCTAAGTTATTTGCATATACCCAGTAATAGGCTTCATCGTCTATTAGTTCAGTAAAGGTCGCTTGAACAAAGGTTAAAACAAACCAAATAGCATAAAACCAAAAGCGTAAGTTATTTACTTTATTTAATTGACTTTCAATTGATTGCAAATTATTATTTTTAAGTACAGCAATTCCCCATTTGATGTAATGAATGTGTTTAACCGCAAAGTTCGCAAAGGTTTTACGCAAAGAACGCTAAGTTTTTACGTAAATATTTGCATTCTCTGCTGTTAATTTTTTTAAATGGGGAATTGCTGTTTTAAGTATATAATATAATATATGTGTCCCGAAATCTCACTAACGAAGTATTATTTTTACGTTTCGCTGAAACATAAAATAGAAATCACAATTACTAAATTTTGCTTCGCAAAATGCTTTTTTCACGCAGATTCACGCAGATTCACGCAGATTCACGCAGATTTTTTTGATAAAAAAATGATTTTGTTAATGAAAAATCTGCGAAACATGAAATTATTCTTTAAATAATTCGAGTATCCGTTCGTATCACAAAACTTGAATTAATTACAAAGTTATCTCATTCTGAAAACCTATTATAATTTATAAATAATTAAATCAAGGAATCTGATTTCTTACTTTTCCTACTCCCGAAAAACTCGAACATTTTCATCTAACAAATACCATTTTTCGCTCACATTATTACATCGACTTTTGGTGAAGTATTCATGTTGTTTATTAGGATGATTTCCGCCTTCAATCAAGATTTCCAACTTGCCATCAATGATTCTTTTATCTTTAAAAAAGCCAATATGTCCATATAAATGATGAACTTCCGAATGCTGATTATCGAAAACAACAATATCTCCGAACTGAAAGGATGAATCTTTAATTTCGGTATAATTGAGTATTTGATTTGAGTTATTATGTTGTGTAATTGGAATCATCCCAGTCAAGATTTCATCCCATTCAAAAGCATTTTTGGTTGCACCTGTAATCTGAAGTTGATGCTTTACAAAGTCAACACATTGACAATCAACAGGTGTAGAAGCTTTCGTAGTAATGCCACCAAAAACCCAACCTTTTTTGCCTTCTGCTAAGGCGACTTGATACCAATAATGTCTACCAAATGGTCGAATATTTTCACTTTTACCTTTTTGTAAAATATCTAAAATTTTACCTGCTTTTATAGAATGTGTTACTTGACCATTTGGAGCGTTGTAGATTTTTCCTTTTTGAGTAAATTGTAGAACGGTCGAATCATCAACTGTCAATAAACTACCATAAATATAGCCTTTCACATCTTCAAACTCAATAAAATACCAATTTGTCCAAGCTGAATTGATTTCATCTCTATAAGGCGTTTTACTAATAACTTTTACCTTATCACCCTTAAAAAGTGTCGTGACAATATCACAATTAATTGAACCACATTCTCGAATATTAACTTCTGTACCATGAACATTTCCATTAATATTCAATTGAATTTCCTTTGATTTGTCTGGAAGTACATCGACCAACGCTCCAAATACAGAACCTGTATCTTGACCGATTACAACTCGATACCAAGGATGTGTACCATAACCATCAATCGTTTCTTCATTTTCTTTTTGAATGATTTTTCCACCATCGCTTTCGTTCAATGTCCCAATTGATGCACACTTTAAACTGCTGCATTTACGAAATGTAACATTGTTTTGAGAAATTCTTAAAGTAGATTGTCCATACGATTGATAAACAACAAAAGACAATACAATATATATGATGTGTTTCATAGTATTGGAAAGGTTCTTTATGATTTTACGTGGTTTTGAATATTTTGATGCTAAGTAACGGCCCCGAGGACTCGGGGCTGCCGAAAATATCACAAACTCATACGGCAGCTAAAGCAGCCGCTACTGTAAACCACATAGAATCATAAAGAGC
>JBGCFH010000010.1:0-16701 GCA_045106825.1 Saprospiraceae bacterium
CCCTTATTATTTTCTAAAGCAGATTTGGCATACTAAAAAACATCAATTCTTTTATCTAAAAACTTAATCAACAATAATTTATACATATTATAAAAAATACATTTAAAACTAAAAAGGTCAACAAACGAATACGTTTGTTGACCTTTAGTAAGTTAAAAATGAGATGTATTTATCATCGAAATATAAAAGGCAGTGTATAATTTATATACCACTTTTCACATCATTTTCAATTTATCATAAATCAATATGATTTTTTATCTTTTTTTCTGAATGTAGGTTATTTCTTTCTGAATGTGCTGTATTATTTTCTAAAACAATCAAAATAGATTAGGATCCACAATCGCCTTCTCCCATTAAATATCGTTTTACAATATCTTGATTACGAGTCATTCTAATCGTTATACCATTTACTTTAAGAACATTATTATCAAAAGAATCAATGTGATTAAGGTTAATAATCTCGCCACGATTAATTCTTACGAAGCAAGGATGAGGATAGTTTTTTTCATAATCCTTAAGTTTCATCACAAGGTTATGTCTTTTGCCTTGTACGGTATGAATATTACTGTGCATACCATCTGCTTTGATGTATAAAATATCTTTATAAAAAAATCTTATACGAGTATATCCATCTTTTACAAAAATGAATTCTTTTAAGGAGGTTTGCTTTTGATTAGCTAAGAGTAACTCAATATTATTCAGTAATTCTGCTTCTCGAATCGGTTTGGTAAGGAAAAAGGCTTTCGTGTCCTTAATGATTTCTCTTACATTTGAATAGCCTGTGATATAAATAATAGCGGCATTACTCATCTGATTAATAATTTTTGCAACTTCAACACCTTCTGTATTAAAAGGAATTCCGTTCTTTTCCTCCTGTTTTCCATCGTCTTTATTTTGAGCATTATCTAAGTTAATGTCTAATATGACTAAATCAGGATTGTCACGTTGAAAACTTATAATTGCATTTTTAAAATCAGGACATATATCAGTGATTTCATAACCATTGTCTTCTAACAATTCTGCGATATAATTTGCAGTGATTAATTGGTCATCAACAATTTGAATTTTTGCCTTTTCCATTTGATTTAAGTTTTATTAGAATTTAAAGCTAATCTGATTACATCCAATAGATCTTGCCCATTAATAGGTTTTGTCAGAAAAGCAAAGGGATTTGTAGCTATAGCTTCTTTTATTTTTGGATATCCTGTGAGATATATGATTGGCATATTACTCGTTTTGCGAATAGATTCTATGATTTTAATTCCATCATAATGATGTGGACGGTTTAGTATAAGCTCCGATATGATTAAATCTGGACACTCTTTTTGAAAACAAGCAATTCCTTCCTCATAAGTACTACAAATCTCTGTGACTTCGTAGTCATTTTCTTCTAACAATTCCGATATATCATTCGCAATAATTAATTCATGTTCAGCTATTTGGATTTTTTCTTTCATTTTGGGGATTTAAGGTCTAAAAGAATTATAGTACTATTTCTAAATTGATTCTTAAGTAGATTGAGGTATTTATATACTCATTACAGTGTTTTAGGACTTTAAAGAAGCACTTATTCATTGTTCATTTACAATGAAATAGATAATTATTATGATAATTTATTTGATTTACCCAATCCACTTTTGATAATTTTACCTTAAAGTTTCTAATTAAGATTTATTTTTTTCATAAGGAGTATGAAAAAGCAAAAATAGAAGGGAATAATATTATTTATGTTGATAGGCGTTAAGGTTTAAATTATTATTTGAGTAAAAAAACTACTCAAATAATATGTATTTATGTAAATATATGATTATAGTATATGGCAAATAAAACCTATATTTCATTTAATACTTTGAAATAAGATCACTTATTATTTATTATTCATACGTTTTTATATAAAACAGACATACGCATTACTGACTTTAAGCATCTTATGTGAAACGTTTTACATAAAAGATACGTTGCTTATGTTTTTTATTTTTAATACATTATTGTTATAAACATTGTGTCTATTTTTTAAGCGTGAAATAATTTTTTAAAATAAAATGATTTAATTACATAAATATAAATATAAAAATTGAGCAAAAAAAATACTCAAAAATATTTTTGAAAAAATTCAATAAAAATGATTACCCAATTGACATTACGTTCATTTTTATAATAAATAAATTATTTATTATAAAAATACAGGAAGATGTCAACAAAAGCAGGCTTATCTGATATCTTGAGAAAAGGTGAGAAAAAAAGTAATGGTTTAAACTATCTATTTTTAGCAGGTATAATGACGGAAATTTTGGTTTTAGATGATAAAGACCACTATCACATATGAAAAGTTTAAACCAAGAATTGTTGGCAAAGTTATTTCAACAATATAAAAATTATAAGATTTACAAGTTAAATGTTATATTAAACAGAGTGCCGTTGTTGTTAGTAAATTTTAATTGTCCTCTAATCTGTTTTGTTAGTAACTGAACTAATTTCAATCCATAAGATGTTGATTTTTTAATATTAAATCCTTCAGGCAAGCCAATGCCATTGTCTTTTATCATCAAATTAGCTGTATTTTGGTTAATCTTTAATTGAATATATACTTTTGGGTTAGGTTGTTCTACAAAAGCATATTTAAAAGAGTTACTAATCAGTTCATTTATAATTAATCCTATAGGAAGTGCCATTTCTGAATTCATGGTATGTTTAGGTATATCAATATTGAGTTCTACGACTTCTGCGGAATAGGATTTTTGTATAAGTGCACATAACTCTACAATGTAATTTTGAACATCAAGTTGAGTAGTGACATGATTGCCTTCATATAAAACCTTGTGTAATAATGAAATCGTTTTTACCCGATTTTGACTGGCTTGTAAGGCTTCTTTCGATTTTGTATCCTTGCTTCTTCTGTATTGACCACTTAAAAAACTGATAACAATTTGAAGATTGTTTTTGACTCGATGATTTAACTCCCCAAATAAGGTCTTAATCTGATTGTTTTGCTGTTCTAATAAATTATTTTTCTGTTCTAATTCTTTGGTGCGTTGTCTTACTAAGGTTTCTAATTTTGCTTGCTGTTTTCTAAGTGATTTTCGTTCTTCATGCTTTTTTATTAAAATATAGCCAATCAAAATACTTATAGCCAATCCTAAAAAATAAAACGTATATGCTAAAGGAGATTTATACCACGGTTTTTTGATAATAAAACTATAAATCATTGGATTTGACAATTGACCATATTGATCAAAAGTACGAATATGTAAGTCATATTGACCATCTTTTAAGGTTGGTAATATGATTGAATTTATTGTTTGTATGCTTTGCCCTTTGCCTTTTATTTCTTTCTTATTTCGGAATAGTCGATATTTATATTGAAGCGGTTTACCTATAAATGCAGGAATTGATGCAAATGTAAAAACGATTGTATTTTGAGTGTATTCTAAAACAATTTCTTTGTTTTTTGTTAAAACCTTTCTTTCGTAAAATTTTTCCTGATTATTAACACTTATCTCCTCAATATTCAAACTGGGTTTCCATTTTTTTGGTAAAGGAATGTCACTATTATAAAATCCAATTTCTCCAAAAGGAAGACCAAAATACAAATCCTTATTTTTAGAATAACACATAATGTCAAATCCGCCTTTATTTCTAATTAAAGGTGACCATTTATCCCTTGAGTGATATTGAGTACGTAAAGTATCTCCATATTCATCTAAGATTATGAATTTATGATTATCTTCTCCTGTCCAACGATAAATCCCCGAATATTCAAGTACATAATAATAATGTCCTGAATTATCTATGTGACTATAAATACCAATCGCTTTAGGAAACTGTTTTGGGCAGATATATAGACTATCATTTTTTTCAGAAAATGCCCAATAACCACCATTTTCTGCTTGAAAAATAACCTCTTGTTTAAATAATAATAAATTAGCCTTAGAATTTTCTTTACCTTCGTGATTGAAAATACGATATTGCTTATAAGTTGGCTTACCCTTTTCTAAAGTACTTACGGTCGTTTTCCATATTTTATCATTTGCATTCAGCCAAATATTATGAAATTTATCTTCGGCAATAGAATGTATCAATTTTATATCCTTATTCGATGGTAGTTTCGTATAATTCCATTTACCCTGTTCTTTTTTCAAAATAACCAAACCTTCATCTGTTCCAATATACATCCTATTCGAATCAAAACTTGATTGATGCAAACAATTGACGGCAATCGTATTTAATTGATTTATCCCATTCTTATTTATAGTATAAATCCCTTTTTTAGTTGCTACTAATAATTCTTTTTTCGTAACAACAAATGCTCGACAATTGCTCTGAATTGAATTTACAGAATTAAAAGAAGTGCTTGGAAACTTTCCATCAATAAGGTCATTAAAAAATAATCCATCTTCCGAGGCAACATAAAGGCGATTTTGAAAAACAGTCATTGCATTGATTAGACTTGATGGTAAATTATGATTTTCCCCATAAAAACTTACTGGATGTTCGTATTGAAGCCGACTAACTCCTTTTTGATAAACAACCCAAAGGGTTTCCCATTTATCTATATACAAATCATTAATCTGATTACTGATTAAGCCATCGGATTGTGTATTTTTTTTGATAAGTTTACCATTAGATGAAATTGCTAAAAGTCCATTTTTTTTTGTCCCTATTCCCCAATTTCCACTTTGAAAACGAACCATAGCCGTTATTTCATCGTCTGATTTATTCAATAATTCCGTAATATGAAGCCCAAATCGAATTAATTTTTTATTAGAAATTTGAAATAACTGCTGCTTTGTCGCATACAATACTTGTCCATCATCACTTTGAACAATTTTTATAGGTTTATTATTTTTTACATTTTTATTATTACTAATACCAATGAATCGATCATTTCGAAAAACTTCTAAACCATTATCTGTTGACCAAAGCCATAATTCATTATTTACAACAAAAGCACTACTTTTTTCAGGAATTTTAATACCTTTTGAGAATATCGAATTTTCATAGATAAATAAGTATTTATCCGTTAAAACGAATAATTGTTTTTTTATAGAAAATAACCCTTCTATACTTTCATAATTTTTAAATGTAGTAGGAACTAAATGACTTAATTCTTTATAGTCATTTTGATTAAAAAAGCTTCTTCTATATACATTATTTACTCCAAAATCTTTATTATTTGCTATAAATACCTTATTTTCATTAATTACAAT
This sequence comes from Saprospiraceae bacterium, assembly GCA_045106825.1. Lineage (GTDB taxonomy): Bacteria > Bacteroidota > Bacteroidia > Chitinophagales > Saprospiraceae > CAWVWD01. The sequence continues at coordinate 5,208 of JBGCFH010000010.1, forward strand.
TGATTTTATATCTGGAAGAAGTTCTACAGGAAGCCAATGATTTCCATTATAAGCGATTGGCAAGTTATTCCCCAAAAGAAGCATTTCACCATTTCCTGTTTGTACAATTTTGGTAAATGTTTGATTATAAACATTAGATAAGGAGTTAATATTACTATAGTTTACAATTGGATAATCTCCTGTTTGAATATTAGAAGATTGACTTTTTCCAAGTACACTTAAAAAAAGTAATAGATATAAAAGAATTATATAATTTATATAACGAATCATCTTGATATTTTTTAATTAATAAAATCTATTCTGATTTCTAAAAGTTAAAGAAATTTGAAAACCAATCAATATTTCTTTCTGAATGTTGGGTATTACTTTCTAAATCAATAGAGATATTATCTAATAGGATTTTATTAAACTATGTAGAATCATAAAGAACCTACAAATTACACAGATTAAATAATTTTTCAATAAAATATTGGTGTGATTGATGCCAGAACCGAATGAATAAAAATATTATACTATTTTATAAAAAATCATTGTTTAAACTCTTAGAATAAATAATTCAAGTTGCGGATTAAATATGTATTTCTAATGATTTCAAATCTTAATTTGATTTTTAATATAAAAAAACATTATATTGGAATCCGTAACCTTCAAATTGCTAATTATTTATATTTTCAGCAATTTATATATTGAAAAATAAATAATTTATTATATTTACGACATAAGATTTTTTTATAAAAAAAGAATAAAGTTGTACCTTCATAAACTTAACCAGTTTATCTATTATCAACTTTCACTTATTTTAAAACTACTATTAAGAACCTAATACACATACTGAAAAAATCAACACAAACAACTTACTACTTTATAAGTATTATGGAATAATATTATACGACAAAACAAAAAACTCTAATTATGCAAAAATTTATGATTGGTTTTGTAGTGTTCTTGGTCTATTGTATTCCTGCAAGACGACATTATGTCTGCGAGATTCGCAACTTGTGTGAAGACAATCAATCAAAAGAATCAGTTGCTACAAATGCGACAAACGAAGTCGCTGAAATCCCTGATCGTACCAAAGATTTATCTTTAAAATCAGGTGATTTGACCATTTTGGCAGACTATGATCAATTCGGTTTTTTACCAAATAGTGCCGAATTACAACTTACTGACAATAACAAAGAATATTTAGCTGGTATAGCAAAGTATTTAGAAGAAAATCCCGAATCTCGATTAGAAATCATTGGTTACTATTTTCCTGATGAAAAATTAGATAGTAAATTAATATTTGATAATTTGGGCGTAGCACGGGCTGCCGCAATTCAAAGTTATTTAGTTTCAGAACATAAAATAGAAGAAGATCGATTCAGATTGAAGCATGAAATAGTCGAAAGAGGTGAAAATCAAAAATTTCTTGATATTCCAATTGCTTATAATATAATTACATCAAAAGATTCTCCGACTGCAAGAGGTGAAGAAGTCTTAGAAGAAGCAAGTTATACCTTTACTCGTATGACTTTTTCGGATATAAACTTTGAATCTAACTCCGATAAATTTACACCTTCTCAAAATTTTATCACTTACGCTGATTCTGTAAAACGATATTTGGAACTCAATCCTTCTAAATCATTAACAATCATTGGACATACCGATAGTGATGCTAATGATGATTACAATTATGGTTTAGGACTTTCTCGTGCTAATAATGTAATTGTATTTTTGAGAGATGAAACAGGTATCGAACTTAAAAAGATAGATGCCGAATCAAAAGGTGAAAAGAAGCCTATTGCACCGAATGATACCGACTCAAATAAACGTAAAAATCGTCGAGTCGAAGTTATAATCAATTAGGCGTTAGAAATTTATAATTAGAAATTAAATATTAACATTAAAAAAATAATTAACTATTAGTTATTATATAGAAATAATTAATAGTTGATACTTACTACATAAAACATGAATATCTTTACGAATATAACATCATTAGAATCAATCTACATCTTATTGTGGTTGTTAGGAGCATTTTTAATTGGGTTGCTTATCGGTTGGTGGATTTGGGGCGTTGCAAAACGTGCTGTAGAAGCTGAATTAGCAGATTGGAAAGCAAAATATCAAGAATTGAGAAACGAAAACGATACGCTCAAAGCAGAAATAGAAACTTCAAAAACAACCTATGCCGAGTTAAAGGCAGATTATGATTGGAAAGCTCAACGTTTACACGATATTGAAACAGAAAAAGGTGATTTGCACACCAAAATCTACAGGCTGAAAGATAAACTAAAAACAGCGGACAACACAAACTTAACCTTTAGAAATCAAATTCAAGGATTGAATGCATCTTACAATGGTGCAAAATCTGAAATTGCTACCTTAGAAATGAAGGCAAAAGGTTTAGAAACTGAACTTAAAGAAGCTGGAAGAGAACACAATAACTTGAATCTTCAAATTGAAGCGTTAGAAAAACAACTGGACGAGACAAAAGTATCTTACAGTTCTACCAATGATACAAGTGCAGCTATGGAGGCGGACTTAGAAACGGCTAATGAAACAATTGCTAATCTGAATATAAAAATTGCAGATTTAGAAAATAATATCATTGAATATAAAAGCATGGTCGTCGATTTGCAAAGTTCAGGTGATGACCTAAAAGCTGCTACTGCTCGAATCGCTGTATTAGAAGGAAAAATTGCTGGTTTGACGGAGCAATTGGATAATGCGGAAGAAAACTTAGCAGATTGTCGTGCCGAAAAAGCAGATTTACATGCAGCAGCAATGATGGCAGCCGCAAGCGAAGAAGAACAAAAGGAAATAACAATCGAAGATGCCAAAACCGCAATTACAGTAGCTTTGGGAACTACAATCGGAACTGCAACAGCAGCCGAAAAAGATGACTTGACAAATATCAACGGTATTGGAGAATTTATTGAAAATAAATTAAACGATTTAGGTATTTTTACTTTCCGTCAACTTGCTAAGTTCGATGATACAATAGTCGCAAATGTCACTCGTGCAATTGAGTTTTTCCCAGGTCGAATTGAACGAGATGAATGGATTCCGCAAGCAAAAGGATTTGTCGGCGAAAGTTACGCTACAAATGATGTTATCGAAGTTGAAGGTGCGCCTGTAAGCAATATTAGTGCAGCAGAAGCCCGTGAGCAAGTCCGTGAAATATTGAATAGCAAATTTCCTACAATAAGTGCAGATGATAAAGATGATTTGAAAATTATCAGTGGTGTTGGGCCTTTTATTGAAGAAAAATTGAATAGTTTAGGAATTTTCACTTACGAACAAATCAGCTCGTTTGATAAGAAAATGGTGGATTTGATAACAAATGCGATTGAATTTTTCCCAGAACGTATTGAGCGCGACGAATGGGTGAAACAAGCAAAAACATTGTTTGATGCGAAGTCAAATGAATAATCATAACCTTTAAATACTCACAAATTTATTTTTGGGGTTATATATTACTTTGAGGCGTAATCTTTGGATTACGCCTTTTTTGTTTCTTCGTCTCTCCTATCTTTCTTACTTTTGAAAAAAATTTCACTTTCGTACCATTCCAAAGAATGGTCATACGTAAAAAAAATGACTGCAATCATTCAAAAAATAAAAGCGTATTCTTCCACGATTTTGGCATTAACTGACCAAGCTGTTGTTAGCGGAAGCAATTTCCTTATCGGAATTGTTTTAGCAAGAGTTTTAGGTATTGATGGTTATGGATTATTTGCCTTATTATGGATGATTGTTTTGTTTGGTAAAAGCATCAATCAAGCATTCGTGACTCGTCCGATGATGAGTTTAGCACCAAAGAAAGAAACCAAAGAAGCCACAAATTATTTAGCTACATTACACTATTTGCAATACTTAACAAGTTTTGGAATCGGTGTTTTTGTTTTTGTTTTTTTACTTTTTGGACAATATTTTGATATAAAAATTGCAGATAATCGCTGGTTTTGGGTTGTGCCAAGTATTGTTTTTTTACATTTGATTTATGACTTTTATCGTAGCCAATCTTTTGTAAAACAAGATGTCGTTTTTGCCTTAATTTTAGATATTATTTTGTTTGGTGGGCATTTTGTAGCCATTTTTGTTTTGTGGTATTATGAAAATCTAAGTGTTACGAATGCATTAATTGGAATTGGAATTGCTCATTTAGCAGTTGTTGTTTTAGGATTTTTTAAATATTTACAGTTTAACTTTAATACAAACGTCTTAAAAGAAACGATTATTTACCATTTTAATTTTTCAAAATGGTTAATTGGAACGGCTTTATTACAATGGTTTTCAGGAAATTTCTTCATCATTGTTGCCGCAGCATTGATGAGTGAAGCAGCCGTTGGTGCGATTAGAATTGTGCAGAATGTAATGGGTTTGACACACGTTTTATTCTTAGCAATGGAAAATATTGTTCCCGTAAAAGCCGCTTTACACTTCAAAGAAGGTGGCATAAAACAACTCAAAACATATTTGATTTACATCACAGGTCGAGCTGGAATTTTGGTAGGTGCTGTTTTATTGTTTTTGGCAGTTTTCCGCACGTTTATTATTGATTTTCTTTACGGAGCAGAATATATCGAATACAGTTATTTGGTAATTGGCTTTTGTTTAACTTACGTTTTAGTGTTTATTGGTCATCCGTTGCGTTTTGCTTTAATGACATTAGAAATCACCAAACCGATTTTTGTTTCCTACGTTTTAGGTGCAATTTTCAGCTTGATTTTAGCTTATCCTTTAGTTGGTCAGTTTGGTTTAGTTGGTGTTTTGATTGGGATTTTTGTGACGCAAGGTTTGTCACAATTAGTTTATGTTTATTATTTGCGGAAATATACCTCGTCCTAACCCTCTTCTCATGGAGAATAGACAAATTTGAGCATTATCAAGATTACAAATGAAAAAACATTCGATTTCATTCTAAAAAAAACCTAAGTAGGTTGACATATTTATCACGAAAGACCTGACAAGTTTCGAAAACTTCGTGATAAATATGCAGCGATTTCTAATTTAGAAAATCTATTGCATCATTCTCGAAACCTCAAGACGGTGATTTGAAACTGACCAAAAAATTCGAGCTTATTAGTTTTTACTAAATAATCGTAAGAATCAATAAATCTGCCTTTTACATAGTTGCAAAAGTTTATTTGGGTGAACGAACTTTGGTGAAATAGGATGATTTGATTATTGAATTGGTGTAATGGGCAGAAAAACTTAGCGGATTGATATAAGTCAATCCGCTAAGTTTTTTATTTTTTAATTATTTATAGGTGTTAAGTTTGTTACTGCCCATGTTATATAAGCATTTTGTTCACTTTCCGTCAGATTTTTAAATGCATTCTCCAATAACGGGGCATTTTTCTTGTAAACTTCTAAGTCCTTATTAGCTATTGCGTCCCTTAATGTCTGAAAATATCCAGAAATTGTAGTTCCTATTTCAGTATTAAGATTATTAAAATAGGCTTCTGTTGCAATTGAATTTTCATTTTGAACGTCATTTGCTGTTGGCATAGACATATAATTATTTGTTGGCTCTTCTTCCTCTTCTTGCGTTACCTCGGGCAAAGTTACATTTGCTGAACCATTACAAGAACAGTTACAAGTAAGACCAGACGCACAACTTGGATTACTATTTTTACTACAACTAATCTTACAGCTACAATATGAACTCTTGCACTTGCAGCCAGGCTTTCCATCATTAGTCTTATATGTAGATTGGGTTTCAGATAAAAAACTTAAACTCGAAATCAATAAAATAGAAATAATAAACTTCATAATAAAAAATTGAATTAATAAAAAGTGGTTCTCCAATATCTCGCCATTGAAGATAAAGCGTCCGTATGAGTTTTTGATTTTTCACGTTGAGCTCGAATAAAAAATCGGGAACTATGGAAATTACCTATCATAAAAAGAATTCTTAAATGATAAATTAATATAATAAGTACATTACCAAAAGTAATCACGTATTCTAACTCGTACTTTTTCCGTTCTACTTCATTAAAAAATATTCATGTAACTCGGCTATATTCACATTTTTTAAAATCGTAGAACAAAAAAATTATTTCGCTATAATACGTGCTTTCTTCTGATAACGTACTTATCAAAATTTTAATTAAAAAATTTCTGATTAGCGATTAAAAACTTAACGACTACTTTTACTCAAAGTTTGCCATTCTGTATAATTAATCGTTCGAGCAAGTGAATACGTACGTGCTAAAGTGAAGCCTTTATCTCGTTTGTTAATCGTAAATTTGACTAAGCCGACACCTTTTGCATAATGATTTTCGCAAGAAGAAGGATAACTTTCTTCATTGTCTTTATTATCTACATATACGGTTGTTTGTCTATCTTCTAAGACGATTGTTTTCAAATCTCTATTTTCGAATGTAAACACACCATTTTTATCAAGGAAATGACGTTCACGATAAGAGGTAATATCGTAATTTGGAAAATCGCTACTATTATAATTCATAGAAACCATTGCAAATTTTCCATCTTCCATATTCCATTTGAAACCTTCATCATCTTCCACCCAATATTCAACGGCTTGACTTCCTCCTAAACCATTACTTTCGTAAGCGGTGAAAGACTCAATGTAAGCACCAACATCGTTGATACGTTCACGACTTGAAGAAATCATTGCAAAATTACTATTATATTTTTCTGTAATTAAAAATGCTTTTCCTGCGTAAGAGATAGATTTCATCAACCAATAAGTTGTATCTGGCGAACCATCATTTGATATGTAACAATACGCTTTTGCTGTTTCTAATTTTTCGATAGGAAAATAGTATTTTTTCAATGTTGCAATTGGAATATTATTCTGCATTTTTGCCATCACCGGATCACTTTCTAAACCTGCTAATGACACAGGTATATTAGCATTTATCAGTGTCTGTTCCTGTCTGGTTTTAGGTGCAGGTTCATTTTTTGCCACTGCGATTTCTGTTCCATTGACGGTAGGCGGTTGTGTAAAAGTTTTACGTTTACTTGCCGCTTTACGACTGTTTAATTTCCAACCAGCTTTTTTATCACCTTCCTTATGTAATTCTAAGTTTTGTTTTGCATAACGAGCTGCACGTTCTCTTTCCGTTTCATCATCTGCTTTTTTGGTCGCTACCGTTCGAGCATCTTCATTGATGATTGTTTCTTTAGTTTCCTTTGCTTTTACGGTGCTTTTGCGTTTTTCGGCAGCAGCATAAGCAGCAGCTTTAGCAGCAGCTTCTTCTTTTGTTTTCTCAGCAGCGATTGCTTCTCTTTCCTTACGTTCTGCTTCTGCTTTTTCAGCAGCGATACGTTCTCGTTCTTTGCGTTCTGCTTCCGCTTTGGCAGCAGCGATTTTTGCGTCCTTTGCAGCTTTTTCCTTTGCTAATTTTTCTGCTTTAGCTTTTGCAGCAGCGATGGCCTCTGTTTTGGCTTTTTCACGTTCCAATTTTTCTTTAGCTAATCGTTCCTTTTCCTTACGTTCTTTTTCTACTTTGGCAGCAGCGATTTTAGCTTCACGCTCTAAGCGTTCTTTCTCCAAACGCTCTTTTTCTTTACGTTCGGCTTCTGCTTTGATAGCTGCTAATTTTGTAGCTTCTGCTTTTTCACGTTCTAAGCGTTCTTTCTCCAAACGTTCTTTTTCCTTGCGTTCGGCTTCTGCTTTGGCAGCAGCAATAGCTGTCTCTCGTTCTAATTTTTCTTTGGCTAAACGTTCCTTTTCCTTACGTTCGTCTTCTGCTTTGATAGCTGCTATTCTTGCCGCTTCTATTTTTTCACGTTCTAATTTTTCTTTTGCCAAACGTTCTTTTTCCTTGCGTTCTGCCTCTGCTTTGGCAGCAGCGATAGCTGCTTCTTGAGCTGCTTTTTCCTTGATTAAACGTTCCTTTTCTTTGCGTTCGGCTTCTGCTTTGATCGCTGCTAATTTAGTTTCTTTTTCCGCTTCTTTTTCCGCCGCTTTTTCTGCTTTTTTGCGTTCTTTTTCCGCTTTAGCAGCCGCAATTTTGGATTCTCGTGCTGCTTTTTCTCTGGCTTCCTTTTCTGCCTTTGCTTTCACCTCAGCGATTCTTGCCGCTTCTTTAGCTTCTCGTTCGAGGCGTTCTTTTTCTAAACGTTCTGTTTCCTTACGTTCTTTCTCTACTTTCGCAGCTGCAATTTTAGCTTCTTTTTCGAGGCGTTCCTTTTCTAAACGTTCAGCTTCTTTACGTTCAGCTTCTGCTTTAGCTTCCGCTATTTTTGTTGCTTCAATAGCATTTCGTTCTGCTTGTTCCTTAGCCAAACGTTCTTTTTCTTTGAGTTCGGCCTTTGCTTTAGCCGTAGCAATAGCGGCTTCTTGAATTGCTTTTTCTTTTTCTAAACGTTCTTTTTCCTCACGTTCGGCCGCTAATTTCGCAGCCGCTAATTTTGTAGCTTCTGCTTTTTCACGTTTTGCCTCTTCTTTAGCTAAACGTTCTTTTTCTTTGCGTTCGGCTTTTTCTTTGGCTGCGACAATAGTTGCTTCTTGATCAGCTTTTTCTCTTGCCAAACGTCTTTTTTCTTTACGTTCCTCTTGTACTTTTAGTGCTGCTAATCTTGCGACTTCTTTTTCCAGACGTTCTTTTTCTGCTTTAGCAGCAGCGATTTTACCTCTTTCTATAGATAGTTCCTCTGCTAATCTTTCCTTTTCAGCTTCTCCTGCAGCGATTGTTGCATCCTTATTTGCCTCCGCAATTGCTGCTTTTCTATTAGCTTCTACTACTCTTTGTGCAGCTGCCAATGCTTTCCGTTTTTCTAATAGTTCCTTTGCCGCGCCTCTTGCTTGTTCTTCTTCCAACTTATCAATACTTGTCGGCATTTCTTCTATAGAGCGAGAAGCAATTGTACCTTCAGTATTTTCTGTCGTTGCACTCGCTTTGGCAGCTTGTGCAGCTTTACGTTTACGAGCCATTTCAGCACGACGTTCCGCTTGTTCTTTTGCAGCCGTTTTTGCTTGTGCAATCAATAGTTCTTCTGTATCTATAGCTGCCGAAGAAGGAACTCTAAAATAATTATCCTTCTTTTTAGAAGTTGTTTTTTCTGTAGTAGCCGTTTGTGGTTGATTGTTATTAGAAAGTGTAGAATTTAGCGGGCGACAACCTGCTAAAATAATTATTAACCCAACAAACGTGATGAATTTTATTTTCATATAATATGCTTTGTTCATTATGTCAATCTCGTAGGAAGCCTTATTCATAATGAAATGTAAAGTCCGTTTAATGCGTACTATCTTAACAAGATACAGAAAATCTTTGACTTTTAAATATGTTTATTTTTAATATAAACTATTTAGAAATATATTTTCATCTTGTTAAAATGATAATAGTTGCTAATACAAAGTTACAGAAAATAAAAAAGGTGAGGTCAAATATTTGACTTCACCTTTTAAAAACTTGGTTAATTTATGTTAAAATTCTATAATAAGTCCGATAGTCGGTAAGACATAAAGCATAACTAACTCATCTATTGATTAAAATCAAACATAATTTAATCTTTCATCCATATCATCGTAAATCTATCCAAGGTGATTAAAAATATCTGCATTCATTTTTTATTGTGTTATTAAACTCCTTTTATTTACTTTTAGGCATAATTAAAAAATAATAGAATAGATTTAAAAAAAACTCATACAATGGCAAAACAGAAAAAATCCATTCAACAATATAAGCACGACGATAAAGAACGTTTAAACAATCCACATATCGGTTTAGTCAATGACAGAACAGATAAAGAATACGGTCAAAACAAAAAAGAATATCAGTACGATCCACACCTCGACCCTGAACTCGGTTGGGATATGGACAATACCAAAGCAAAAGCCAATCTTGCCTTTTCTAAATTAAAAGAAAAAGTAGCCGAGCATGAAAAATCTATGCAGGATTTACAAGATAAATTTGGTGATGCCGCAAAGGAAATAATCGAAAAGCTACAAGGTCAGCATCAAGATATGATAAAACTGATGCAAGAAGCAGAATCTGTTTTTCAGCCTTCACTTAAATGGACTGGAAAAGCAGAAAAAACCTCTTTTGAAGTACCAACCGTGAATCTTCATGTACACGAACGCATTGATCCGAACGCCATTATTGAAACCGTTAAAAAAGATAAACAGGAAGGCGACCAATTTTCTTTATTTGAAGAAAAAAGACCATTGCGAGAAGCAATGGATTTTTATAAACATAAAGATGATTGGGCAAATCGACTTATCGCAGGCGATAGCTTATTGGTGATGAACTCGCTTTTAGAAAAAGAAGGCATGGGCGGAAAAGTACAGATGATTTATTTCGACCCACCTTATGGTATTAAATACGGTTCTAACTTTCAACCCTTTACACATAAACGGAACGTCAAAGATGGCAGTGATGAAGACCTCACACAAGAACCCGAAATGATTAAGGCTTTTCGAGATACGTGGGAATTAGGTATTCATTCTTACTTGACTTATATGCGAGATAGATTGCTCTTAGCAAAGGAACTCTTACATGAATCGGGAAGTATTTTTGTGCAGATTTCTGATGAAAATGTGCATCATTTAAGAGAAATTTTAGATGAAGTGTTTGGAAAGGATAATTTTGTTTCTAATATCATTTATAAAACTTCTGCAGGCAGAGGAGGTAATCTACTGGATAATATTTTTGATTCTATATGTTGGTATTCAAAAAATAAGACAACATTAAAATATCATCCTTTATTTAAAGAAAAGTCAATTCAAGACTCAAATAGTAGGTATAATAAAATTGAATTGAAAAGTGGAGTTTTAAGAACTTTAACTAAAAACGAATTAAATGGAATTAATAAGATTCCAGAAGGGAAAATTTTTTGTGTAAATCCATTAAATTCACAAGGAGAAACACAAGGAGAAACATCAAAACCTTTTGAGTATAATGGAGTTATTTTTAATCCTCCAAAAGGGAGACACTGGTCTGTAGGAATTAAAGGTTTGGAGAAATTAAAAGAAATAAATAGAATATACGTTGAAGGCAAAAATTTAGCATATAAAAGATATATAGATGATTACCCTGTTAGTGAATTGAAAAATGTATGGATGGACACAGGAAGTGGAGCATTAGTTCATGAAAAAGTTTATGTTGTACAAACAGGACGTGCTATTGTTTCAAGATGTCTGTTAATGACAACCGACCCTGGCGACCTCGTATTAGACATCACCTGCGGCAGCGGTACAACCGCAAAAGTAGCAGAACAATGGGGCAGACGATGGATAACTTGTGATACTTCCCGAGTTGCCTTAGCTTTAGCAAAACAGCGGTTAATGACTTCGGTATTTGATTATTATCAATTAGCACATCCGAATGAAGGCGTGGGTAGTGGTTTTAAATATAAGATTGTGCCGCATATTACCTTAAAGCAACTTGCGAATGATTTGCCTTTTGAAGAAGAAGTTTTGTATGATCAACCTTTAAAAGATAATAGACGAACACGCATCACTGGGCCTTTTACCGTAGAATCTGTTCCTGCGGCGATGGTTAAAAGTTTGGAAGAAACGCTACAAGAA
>JBGCFH010000100.1:0-6210 GCA_045106825.1 Saprospiraceae bacterium
TTCTTTATGATTTTACGTGGTTTTGAATATTTTGAGGCTAAGTAACGGCCCCGAGTCCTCGGGGCTGCCGAAAATATCACAAACTCATACGGCAGCTAAAGCAGCCGCTACTGTAAACCACATAGAATCATAAAGAGCCAATCTTTTCATGTTGTTTCCTATTGATTTATTGAGTTGATAAAAGTAGTACATCAATTCCTACCTATATTAAATAAAATCATAAATAAAGAATACTCGTAGTATTTAAAACGATTGTAAACTTACCAACTTCCGATAAACACCATTTGTTTGCAACAATTCATCGTGCGTTCCTTGCTCCACAATTTCACCTTCTTGCATTACGACAATAATATCGGCATGTTGAATCGTTGATAAACGGTGAGCAATCACAATTGATGTTCGATTTTGCATCAATTTAAATAAAGCATCTTGCACCAATTTTTCAGATTCAGAATCCAACGAAGAAGTTGCTTCATCTAAAATCAAAATAGAAGGATTCTGTAAAACTGCCCTGGCGATTGTCAATCGTTGTCGCTGTCCACCACTTAGTTTTCCGCCACCATCGCCAATGATTGTTTGGTAACCATTTTCTGTCTGAATAATAAAGTCATGAGCATTTGCGACTTTAGCAGCCGTAATTACATCTGCTTCCGAAACATTATCCAAACCAAATGCGATATTATTAAAAATAGAATCGTTGAAGAGAATCGGTTGTTGCGAAACGATTCCCATCAAGCCACGCAAATCTTTCAATTTATAATCTCGAATATCCACTGAATCCACCAAAACTTGTCCATCCGTCACATCATAAAACCGTGGTAACAAGTCCGCCATTGTCGTCTTTCCTGCACCAGATAATCCAACTAATGCTACTATTTTTCCTTTCGGAATATTCAAATCTACACCTTTTATAACTTCCGTTTGTCCATCATAACTAAAGTGAATATTTTTATAATAAATATTTTTTTGAAAATCATCAATCGCAATTGCATTTGATTTTTCTTGAATGGCAATTGATGCGTTCAAAATTTTATCAATTCGTTCTACAGCTCCCAAACCACGTTGAACACTATAAAATGCACTGGAAAGAGATTTCACAGGTGCAACGATATTGTAAAACATTCCGATAAATACAAAAAACTTCGATGCTTCTAACTCACCATTAAACACCAAATATCCACCATACCAAAGTAAACAAACCAGTACACAAATCATTAAGAACTCTGTTAAAGGCGAAGCCAAACCATTTCTAAGAATCAGACGAACAGATAAATTTTTCCAAATATTATGTTCATTCCTAAATTTTTCGGATTCATATTTTTCTGCATTAAATGCTTGAATAATTCGCAATCCTGAAATTGCTTCATCAATAATCGACAAGGTATCCCCTAATTTATTTTGAACATTAAGTGATTTCTTTTTTAACGTTCGACCAATCGCACCGACAATCAAAACAATAATCAAAACTGGACCTAAAGTAAATAACGCCAATCGTGTATTGATAGAAAAAACGGTAATCAAGGAAATGATAACCACAAACGGTTCTTTAATAATCGTTTCGATAATTTTCAGAATACTTCCTTCTACTTCGACCACATCAGCCGTAATTCTTCCCATTAAGTCGCCTTTTCTTTCTTCCGAAAAAAATGATAATGGTAATGCTAATAATTTATCAAAAATATTACTACGAATATCTGTCACGACACCTTTACGGACAGGTCCCATTAATACAATAGCAAAATATCGAAATATATTCTTAAATAAAAACATCAACGCAATCGTCTTACAAACCCAAATCAGCGCTGCATTTTTACCAGAATTTTGAATATAAGTTCCAAGTGTATAATTCAGCCAATCAAAAATATAGTTGACAGAATAAGAAAAAGTAGGTTCAATTGTCGAAACTTCCGACATTCCGAAAAGTACCTTTAAAAAAGGATCAAGCAGAATAAACACAAAAGTTGCTAACATTGCAGATAGCAAATTTGATAAGATACTTGCAAAAGCATAACCTTTATACTCTTTGATGTATTGAATGATTTTACCGAAACTACTATTCTTCATTCGGCAAAGTTACATGGAAACAGACAATGTAGATTTAGAAAAATGAATTTTTATGGTAAGATTATGGTAAGAAGGGTAAAATTAAACAAAAAAAAGAGAGCTATTATCTAAAATAGCCCTCAACCCCAAAAAACAAAATGAAAACAAGTTTTTATATATTTTAACGCTTTTACAGCGATTTTCTCGAAAGAGAGATAATTCTGTCTTTTATACCAAAACAAAATTATTTATCTTATTGTTATGTGTTTCGTAATTAAATACAACCTTCGGACGAAGTTAATTTATAACAGTCACATTTTATATTATTTTTAGTATTTTATTTATCATTTTTAGAAATGAATTTTCTAAAAATGAGTTATACCTTACCTTTTTAGATGAAATTATATAAGTGACACATTATTCTAAATAAATACGTTCACAAAATTAGTTTTTTATCTTGTAGCGTACAAATACATCTGTCACAATATTGTATAAATTATACTTCTTTTTTTTCTAAAAAATATAAAATATTTTAATTTCAATTAGGAAATACCTTTATTTTGTGATTCTATACCATTTTAAGGGAGTTTTATTCCATATAAGTTGTAATTAATACCTCGTTTTATCTCTACTTTAAGAAACTTTAATAGATATAATTGCATAATAATTTTGTTAGTAAAGAATTATTAAAAATGTTGATTCATTGACAATTTTTGCCAAAAGCAAAAATTATTGGTTCTTTATGACTTTATGTGGTCTTAGGAATTCGAGGCTGAATAACATCGAAAATAAAAAAGACCATTTTCTTGAAATTATCAATATATCTGAAACCTTTAGCAATACGCTTAAAAATTCGGAATAATATCATAGTTTCCTCGTCCATAAGGAATATTAATAAAATCCAGCGGAGCTTGACGGACTCGAATAAAGAACGAATAAGTACCACGAGAAGGCTGCCACGAAGTGCCCATTTCCCAACAATGCAAACTACGATAAAATTGAAAATCTGGGTAAGTCAATTGCTTTTGAACAAAATCATAACCAATTCTACCGACGGTGATTTTCCATTGAGAGGTGATATTGACTGTTCCGCTAAGACTCAAAGCATGTGTAGAAAGATAAGTTGAATCTACGCCATCAAAATATTTCTGACTCATTCGAATATCGTAACCTAAGCGAATATTATCGACATAACTAATACCAGGATTATTCTTTGCAGGATTTGTAGTCGAATTATCATCTTCGGATTTTCCTTGCAAAATATTTTGGATTTCGTTCCATCGCAACGATGTTGTCATTGTTAATCCTGCACTTGTTAATCTTGCCGGTCGTTTATTTTCATTCCATTCAAAAGTATTAATTCTTCCGTTTGTTTCCGTATTCGCAGCGTAAGGATCAAAAATAGCATTAAAAGAAACGGTAATTTTTTTGAATAACATCGTATTTCCACGCATTGAGATAGTAGATAAATTCAAAGAATCCGCAGCGAAGTTGTAATTTCCACTTATATTAAAGGTTCGCAACATTTGAATTTTCTTATAATTTTTTACAGAATTTGTTGTATCGCCTTTTTCCTGCATTTTTCCTTCGATTAAGTTATTAAGATTAAAACCTATCGCACTCGATAATCCACCTGTTGAAGCAGAACCATAAATTCCATCTTCAAAAATAGAATATTGCTGAAATTCATCTGGATAACGTGTATCTTGCTGTACTTCATCAAAATATCCCCAAAATTCTGTGGTAAAATCTGGTCGATAACTATAAGAAACGGAAGGCTTTACGGTATGACGTAATGCTCGTAATCGACCGATTTTTAAATTATTTAATGTTCCAAACAACTGTGTTGAAATAGAAACACCTGCATTAAATTCTCGCAAGGCTTTAAACTCATTCTGTTTGAACTCTTCTATCGTTCCGAAGGTTGTATCTTGCGTAATCGAAATAATATCATCATTACTATCAAACGTTGTATCAGCATCAATTATCCAATCACTATTAAACGTTTTTCGACTGGTATTAAAGTACCACCGTTCATTATAATTTATATTTGGTGATACTTGAAAATATTTAAAAACAGTGAAATTTGTACTTAATGGAATCGTATGTTTGACACCGTATTGAGCATCATTTAAGGCTTCACGAGTGAAGATAGTTGTATCGGTCGCTGTAATTGAATTTCGTGCTTGAACACTGTAAGAAAAACCAATTTTCTCATACCAACTTGGTTTTCCGCCACTACTTTTTTTCTCAAAAGGTGTGATTCGATTAACTTGAAAATCCATTTGTGGTAAAGTCACTTGAAAAACTCGGGTTTGATTATTTTGATTATGATTTGCACTAATTGATAAACGATAAGGTTTTCCTGTCCAACGTTTGGTGTACGAAATATTAGAGGACAATTGATTGTTCAAAACGGTTGCGGCATCATTTACGAATTGTTGATTATTACCGAGTGTCAGATTTACACTTGCCGAGAAACTTTGAGAAGGATGTGCTTTCGAGTCTTGACTGTGAGACCAACCGATTCTTGTAACATTACGAACACTAAATTCAGATTCGACTTTAGGATCACCAGTACGAAATCGTTCATAACTCAAATTAAATCGACCATTGTTTTTATAAAGATGCTTATATCGAAATCCTGCATTAACTCCAAATGAACCTCTTGTATAAATGCTTCCTGTAAGTTGTAAATCCCAATTGTCATTAATTCCAAAATACCAACCAACATTTCGTAAACCAAAACCCAAAGTAGGTGAAGACTCATAATCACGAGGAAAAATTAAGCCCGAACTTTTTTCTATATTTAATGGAAAAAATCCAAATGGAATCCATAAAGGTGTTGGAATTCCCATAATTTCCAGATTTGAAGGGCCAACAATAACTTCTTTATTTGGAATTACTTTTTGCTTCATACTACGAATACCAAAGTGTGGAATTTCATGGTCGCAAGTCGTGAAAATTGCATTCGCACTATAAAACTCATCATTTGCTTGTTGAATACTATCATTGACAACACCGATTTTTATTTTTGCTTTTCCACCTCGAATATATCCACCTTGTTGTTCGGTTGTAATATCGTAAATGATTCCTTTTTGCGTTTCAAAGTTATATTTGATTTTCTTAGCTGTGAAAGTTTGAGTTTCATCTGCAAAAACAGGAAATCCACTTATTCTACCAGTAGAATCGGGTAAACCTTCTGCAATTACTAACTTTTTTTCTACATCCAACGCAATATAATTGGCTCGTAAACTAAAGGTTTCATACTTCACTGTTGCATTTCCATACAAATGTACAATCTGCGTTTGTGCTTCTAAATGCATCGAATCATCAGCACTATAAATCACTGGAGCATCAACAGCATCTTCAGAAACTACAACATCATTTAAGTCAATTGTTTGACGATTAGTATTCGGTTTTGTGCTGTCAAATGGTAAGTCAATTGATTGATTTAACTCATTCTGTTGCTGTTGTATTCGTGCTTTGATAGAATCTGGTTGTGCAAAAACCAATGATGAAAATCCCAATATTAAAATCGTTATTAAAAAAAATGACTTTTTTAATAATGATGTATTTTTTAATAATAATTGAATTGATTTAAGGTAAATATTCATCATAAATATTGGTTTGAATTGTCTGACTACAAGTATTAAGTATCAAGTATCCAGAAACAAGTATCCAGAAGCCAGAACAAAGTTAGGTAATGCGATTATGAATACGAAGTGAAAAGCAAATTTGTGTTGGAATCTAATATTGGTTTAACTATTTTTTAGAAGGTTTTCCTTGCTTTTAACGAAAGCGTGAAGTTGTATTAAATTTTGATTGATAAATTAACAATTTCATTTTATAAAGTTCAAGGAATTTATAGGATTACGGCTTATGCAGAGAAGTGAAATAAATTGAAAATGAAAAATTAAAAGTTGTGTTTAAATATTCAACCGTATATTTTCGATTTTTACATCTATCAACCAATTAAATACAGGTACAAATTTTATAGAAATATCCGTATTCGGATAAAGGCTTAGTGAAGGGTAAACAATAACTTCGACAGTAATGAATCATCTTTTTCGCCCATTTTAGCTGTAAAAAACAGTCATTTATCCCGATAAATTCCTATTTCTTACAGCTAAACTGAACAAAAAATCTTAATCCATTCTTTGTCGA
>JBGCFH010000101.1:0-3393 GCA_045106825.1 Saprospiraceae bacterium
AAATAAATCCTACTTTTTTTCCCAGTTTTTCTATTCTTTCATCAAGCATTTCTCTAATAGTTGTTCTTAATTCACGTCTAAAATCAAAATTTTCAATGGTATATCCATGTCTTCTACGTAATCTTTTGCCATCCGATATAATATCATCTATGATATTTTTTCTATGATGTCGTAATCTGTCAACCCAACGAGTATCCAATTTAAAAACTCTAAATAAGCTATTTAAACGCCGAGATGGGTTTTGTTCAATATCTTCAATTACACTTTTGACAACACCCGTATCATTTCTTTCAATATCAATCCGAATTTTATGTAACGCAGGTCTTAAGTAAGGATGAAAAATATTAGGTAAAGGAGCATTATTATGGTTATCAACACTATCTCTATCGCCTTTAAATGACCGATTACAATAAATACAAAGTGGAAAAAGATTATAAGGATGAAGAGATAAAAAAGGATATACTGATTTAGGTAAAAAATGGTCGGCATCATCATAAACTTTGTCATCTACTTTGTCTGAACGCTCTCTATCACAGGCAGGACAAACTTCAAGTTCGTTATTAACTTTCCAAAAAGAACCTATGAATTTATCCCTATTATATCTTGACGCCTCTACTCCTTTGTGGATTTCTTGTATGAACCCTGATTTAAGTAAATCTTCATAAAAAGCTATCATTAAAGGCTTTACAGCATTTTGTGTGTTTTCGGTAAGCGTTAGATATTGAAATCGAAAATCAGGATTATTCAAATGTTTATGAAATTCAATATCATTATCAAAAGCGTCTAATATTTTCTTTCCTTCACTTACATTATTTTTTAGATAATCAATTAATTTTTGCAGTTTTTTATTGAACGTACTTTCTTCTAATGGTGGCTTTACACCATTTTTATTTCTTGGTTGTGTCCACATTTTTTTCCACAACCATTCACCTTCTTTTGGTTTAATAAATCTTATCAAAAAATCCTTAGTTAAAGAAAACGGTAAGTGGCTCATTCTAACAGAAATAATAAGAATTTCTCTTTGAAATTCTACTATTCTATTTAGTTCATTAACACTATTATGCATGGATACAGAATGAAGCATAGGAATTATATTTTATTGTTCTAATTTTTCTAAGGCTCTTAAACGACGACGGAATTCAAATTGATAGAATCCTTCGCCAATGTAATCTCTTAAGGTTTTTAAGGCAAGTACAACAGTTATAGCTTCTTCTCCACTAATTTTTTGAACATGAGATTTAACACTACGCAATATTTTGACTAAATAAGCTGCCAATTCTGAATCGTCACCATAATCATGTGGTAATTCTTTGGTCGCTTGTGCAGTTTTAACATGTAATACTAATTTTTGAATTGCTAAACTTTGTTGTAAGTCTTTTGTATCAAGGTCATTATTCCAAATGCTATGCACTTCTTCTCGATGCGAAGCCAAAAGTAATATCAAATCTAAGAATTCCATTGCTCGTTGTCCTACACTTTCGGGTGCACCAAAAATATCTTGCATAATGATATTAGGCGAAGCACCAAAAGTATTTACTCGATTTGGGCGATAGCTAATACTTCCTTCATTCATCAGCATTTCAAGACGAGTAACTTCTACTCTAAAAACATCAGTTAAGGCAACACTTGAATGTGTTGTGATAACAATTTCATTATTCATATCTTGCAAACTATCATCTATAACATCTACGATGCGTCGTTTCCAAACATCATTAAAGTGAGTTTCGGGTTCATCTAAAAGAGCTAAAATATCTGACTCTCCTTCCATTAAATGAAATAATGCCATTCGACCTATAAACAATTGTTCTCCATCACTTAACCAATCGTACAAAATTAAATCCTCTACACCTCGTTTTTTTATTGCCATTACGATATTCGTCAAAATACCTAATTGTCGCCAACGATAAAGTTGTTTGAAAATATCAAAAGGAGTAATTTCAGTTTTCTCTGCTTCTGCAAAAACTTGAATTAACGCATCCACAACTAAAGTATCTCCCTCTTTATTTTTGACATCAAAAAATAAAGTACGCTCAGTACTTGGTTCAGGTTCAGTAACAATTCGAGAAGCTGCTCCAAATAACTTTTTTAGTATAAGTTTATCCGAACCTATCCAATTGTCAGGTTCGAAATTAATTTTAAAACCGATGGTTACAGGATATAACCAACCGATTTCATTAAGTAGATGACGAAAACCACTTTTCACTCGTTCTTCTGCAATATCTTCTTCCCATTTTTTTAGTAAGATATTTTCTTCTGCTTTATTGGACATTGCATGAAAATCAGTTGCAGTTTGTCGAAGTACAACAGCACAAATGACAGATTGTAATTGTTGTCTATCTATAAAATAACCAATTTGTTGAGTTGTATTAGACGTTTCCAATTCAACAGCCGTTAAGTCATCCGCAGCTTGATTCAAACCTTGTACTCTTAAATATTGTCTTTCTGCTTCTACATCCCAAACTAAAGGCCGTTCTTCAATTGTTTCTAATTCAGGTATTTCAAAATGATTTGGCGTATCTGTAAATATTGCTTTCCAATTTGCTGTTCCACCTGAGGTATAAGCAATCAAAGCACTTGGTAAAAATTCGGTATTACTACCAGAACTATCATCATAGTTCCTTATAACCTTTTTATTATCAATTAACGTTGGTAAATTTTGCCAATCTTCATTTTGCCAATTATGCGTTTCTATATCTGTTATCCATTCATAAGCAGTCCATTCAAATTGAGTTTTACCTGCTTGAACTTGATGATTTAAAAAAATAGTTTGTTTTTCCCCACCACTTCCTAAGTCATAGACTAAAGTCACATTAAAGGGTAATTGTGTATTTGGATATTGTTCCAATATTAAAAAAAGTTGTGTCAATGCTTGTAGTAACCTACTCTTACCACTTCCATTGACACCAACTACAAATCGTATAGCACAAGCTCGTCCTAAAACCGTTTCTTGCCAGAACGGTATTGCCAACTTATCCAAAGGTGGTGCATCTTGCAAAGATAAATACCGTAACTTCATATTGTGGTTTCAGTCGTTTCAAAATTTTCTAAATCTGTTGTTTTCGTGTCATCGGTATCTTGTAGTCTTCTAAAAGCTTTTGTGAAAAAGACATTACCTATTTTGCCATAAGCTACAGGAATATTGACAGATTTCATTAAACCAATACTTGCTAATAACTCCAAATTACGTTGCTTTTGATTGGTTGGCATATCTATATCCTCAAAATCAGATTGTAAGAACTGATAATTTTCAGACGCTGTTATTTTCGTTAAAATTTGTTGCTGTTTATCACTTAAATGCTCCAGTAACGGAATCGTTGTCGTTCCTTCATCAATTATATCCGTAACCATATTCGCTACTTTTTGATTTAAAGTAGTATCTCTTTGTTGAGCATA
>JBGCFH010000102.1:0-2984 GCA_045106825.1 Saprospiraceae bacterium
CACCACAAAAAACGGAATAAGATTCATGAAAAGCGTTGTTTTTGTCGCTCCTAATTCTACAATACTTAGATAAAAAACAGCATATCCTAAACCAGTTCCTAAAATTCCCATAAACAAAATACTTGTCCAAAAATCAAATGATGTAGATACTGGAACGCTTATTAATTCAGGAATACAGCTCAATATAAACAATACTAAAGCCATCGCACAAGTAACCGTTGTCAGCAAAATAGAGTCAACATGTTTCAAATATTTACTCACAATAATTTGCGATAACGCAAGCACAATACTCATCAAGACGATATAAGAATCACCTTCCGAAATTTGGAGTCGCAACAATTCCGTCAAATCGCCTTTAACTAATAAAAACGCAACACCAAAAATGCTTAAAAAGATAGAAATCCATTGCCAAAAAGACAAACTTCCTTTCATTAAAAACCGAGCAAAAATAGCCGTAAAAATAGGCGTTGTGGCAATGATTAAAGAACTATTGATTGGACTTGCAGTTGTCAATCCTTTATTGAAAAAATAGATGGTGAGATAAACGCCAAAAAACGAGGTAAGAAATAAATAAAGCCATTCTTTTAAGGAAAAGGAACATTTAATTTTCAAGGTTTTCTGTTTTGCAGCGACTACGCCATACAATACAATCACAGCAAATAAAAACCGAAAAGCCGCAACAGCCATCGGTGAATAATATAACAAGGCAATCTTGACGACATAAAAATTAGCTGCCCAAATAAACATCGTCAAAATCAAAAGTAGTAGGATAATTCGTTTACTCATTATAGGATTTTATACTTTTTTAAAATGCAATCCATTACAACATAAAGTTGGTATTTAAAGTTCTTTTAGAAATAATGGATTTGGAGTAGATTTTTCCAAGTATAGTTTTATTGCTTGAATAATAATTATCAAATTATATTGATTTAGACTTCGTACTCATATAAAAGTGAAGTAAAAAACTGCCTATTTTTGCTATTTTATTTGATAGAAATATTATATTCGTTTTAAAAAAAAAGATATATAATGTATTCTCAATAAACTTTATTTATAAATTTATAGAGAAATATATGCAGGTTTTGTATAAATATCTCTCTATTAGGTATCATTAAAATAAATCAAATTATAGCATGAAGAATTTAATCCTTACTCTTTTACTACTTGCAAAAGTATCAATAGGAATAAGTCAAAACACGATTTTTATTGTTCAAAACGATACAATTGCAACTATTTATTATACACTAAATGAAGCTGTTGATAGTGCAGTTTCAGGCTCTGTAATATATATCCCAGGAGGAAATTTTACACTAAATAAAGTGATTGATAAAGAACTTCACCTTAGAGGTGCGGGAATTTATCCATCTGCGACAACAGTTACGGGACAAACAAATATAAATGTATCTACTGCTTGGAATGAACTTATAACAGTTGGTGCAGATGGTAGTACTTTTGAAGGGATTATTTTCACAAGTGATGTTTATACAAATAGTAATGCTGGAATGTTAGAGAATGTAATATTTGATAAGTGTTTATTTTCACAAAGGTTTATCATTGATATGTCTAATCTATCTCAAGGAAATATAATGAGGCATTGTATTTTTAATACTGCTAATTTTAATTTAGTTCCAATATACCTTTACAATTCAATAATTATAAATGGAGCACAAAGCCTTCAGAACGCCAATGTTAAAAATTGTATTTTTTTAGCCAAAAACAATAACTTGTGGTGTGCACCTATTAGCTCAGGAGTACTTCATTGTACCAATCCTAATTATACAATTTTTGAAAATTGTATTTTTAGACAAACAACTAATGTTTTATTAGGAATAGGAAATACATATCTTAATAATTTGTATGGAGGAACGACTTTAACATCTTTTCCTATTGGTTCAAGTGGTAATATGTTTGTCAATTCATTAGACTCCATCTTTGTAAATTATTCGACTTCTGAAACACAATTTTCTTATATTTTTGATTACAATTTACAAACAAACAGTATCGGTAAAAATAACGGTACAGATGGAACAGATGTTGGAATTTTTGGAGGAACTCATCCTTTCCCAGATGGTGCTGTTCCTATCTATCCACATATACAAACTAAAAATATATCTTCAAGCACAAATGGAAATAATCTACTAAATATTCAGATTACAGTCGAAGCACAGAACTGACAGGTTTTAAATATATTTAACTAATTGTAACAAAAAGAATATTAAATGAATTTGACAAAATTTTTATTTATATCATGTTTTTGTGCTTTTATGGTTGAGCTTCCTGCACAAAACATAATTACAGAATTTGAATATTGGTATAATGACAGTTTTGATGTAAGAACAAACGTTACACTAACTCCTCCAGCTCAAACCTTAAATCTAAATTATAGTGAAGATGTATCAAGCCTAAATTTTGGTTTCCATAGGTTATATTACAGGTTTAAAGACAGTAATAATAATTGGTCAGTTCCTATGCTTCACGTTTTTTATAAACTTTCAACAGAAATAAATGATACGGCTTCATTTAATAGAATAATAGGTTACGAATATTGGATTGATGGAGATTTTGCTAACCGCACAAAATTTAATACTCCTACATCTAATAATATTCTATTGTTAAATGGAAATTTTGATATGAGTGGTATATCAGAAGGTAGTCATATTATATATCTTAGGTTTCAAGATGGACGAGGGAATTGGTCTGTTCCAATTTATAGTAATTTTCAGAAACCATATTTCACAAATATAAATATTGAAATTTGTAATGGAGATTTTTATAATATTGGTAATAGTTCCTACAATCAAACAGGTATATATACAGATACATTAACTTCAATTTTATCAGGAGGAGATAGTATTGTGGTATCAAATTTAACAGTATTACCTAATTCAACTGAAAACCTAATAGCAAGTATATGTCAAGGAGATAGTTATGAAGGCTACTCAACAACAGGTGTTTATGTAGATACTTTATTGGCTTCTAATGGA
>JBGCFH010000103.1:0-12997 GCA_045106825.1 Saprospiraceae bacterium
GCAAAAATTGTCAAACAACCAAAAAAATAATTTTGTTAATGAAAAATCTGCGTGAATCTGCGAAATCTGCGTGAGATGATTGTTTTGCAAGGCAAAACGTAATATTTTCATTTTTAAGTTTAATATCAGCGAAACATGAACGATAAGGTTAAAAAGGGATATTATCGTCAAATTTCTCTGGTAAGTTAGGTTCATTTTCCTTCATAAAAAATCGAATTTGTTTAGTGAGTTGTCCACACAACTGATAAATATGGTTTTTCACTATTGTTCGTTGTTCTCCAAAAAATCGTTGTGACAAAATAAACTGATTAAATAATGGAATAATCACTGCTTTACCATTTTTATTCAAAAAAAGCCCATGTTGATTTTTTGTAAAATAAGATTTATTCAGATTTGAAGCAAAACATTGTTCTAAAAGTAACCGATCAACCCAAGGACGAAAGGGTTCAATCAAATCAAAAGAAAGCGTAGATTTATTATACATATCGGTATGAAAAATTCCTAAATGTGGGTCAAGCCCAGCAGCAAACAAACCACCTTCAACAATAGAATACATCATGCCATAAAGATAATTTAGTGATGCGTTAAAAGCATCAGTCGCAGGTCGTCGAGTACGTTTTTCAAATTTATAAGGTTCCGTAGTACAAGCCGAAACTGCTTTCCAATAAACCTTAGCGGTGAATCCTTCTGTTCCCATCATTTTTGCTCTACATTCCTTAATCGTTTGACCTTCAAAAGTTTCAAATCGTTTAAGCTGTCCTTTTAAGACACTAATCGCAGAATCTAAAACGACAGCTTTTGAAGGTTTACGATTTTTCAACCATTGCAAATTTTGAATTTGATGTGTTGTTTTTAATTCAAAAATACCAATCATCCATTCTGTTGCTTTTGTGCTTTCCGCAAATTTGATTTGTCCACGTCGAAGCGTTGCAATACTTTCAAAATACGGACTCCAAAGTCGTGCTTTTACTTTACCAATATTATCAAAAAATAAAATCGGAATTTGATTTTTAATAGCTAATTTAATAGCTCGTGCATCAATTAACACATTTGCAGTCACCGCAATACTCGTGATTTTTTTCGGACTAATTTGCTTTTTTGCCCCAGCCATTTCGACTAAAAAACTTTGATTTCGGATTTTCAAAACCAAACCGCTTGTATCTAAAACTATTTGCATTTTTTTGATTTTGGACACGAATTTCCACGAATTACACGAATAATATCATTAAAAAAATTAGTGCAATTAGTGCAATTAGTGAAAATTAGTGTCAGAAAAAACTAATGTGAATACGGAAAAAATTTCCAACTCAACGCTCCAAACTCTTCCGCAGGCGGACGAATTGCAGCCTTATATTCATTCGTCAACTGTATATAATCCAAATCACCTCGACCTTTTACAATCATCAAATAATTCAATTTTCCCCGAATCGTTCGCTTAAACTTATCCACCCACATTGTCCGCACACTTCCTGCTTGATTTTGAATATCAATAATATCCTTTAGTTTATTCACCTCTTCTTGCAAATTATTCAAAAACGCTTTTGGCAAATCCAAACCATCATCTAAAACCAAAATTCCTGTAACAATCTTCACATCATCAGGTGTAAACCATTGTGTTTTATTGTCATTAATCTCAAATCCTTTCTTACGAATTACAGATCGCACAACTTTTAATTGAGCTTCCGTAATTACCTCTTTTGACGAAAAACTCATATCGTCCGCATACCTTGTATATTGCCAATAAAACCGATGTGCCACGGATTGCAAATCCAAATCCAACTGTCGCAACGCAAAATTTGACAAACTCGGTGAAGTATGCGTTCCCATCGGCAAACGTCCATTGTAACAAACCAATTTCGTTAAGGCTTCCGCCAATTCAGTTGGGAAGTGAAATGGAAAATATTGGAATAGTCGCAAAATCATTTCATCCGTAATGTGATGAAAAAAATCTTGCAAATCAATATTCAATAAATACAGTTGTTTTTGATGTCGCAAAGCACCTGTGACATACGTTCGCACATCATTATCATATCGTGCATTTGTCACATAGCCGAATGCCGCTTTTGTTTTAATAGTATAATAGGTCGATTGCAAATACATATTCAGTGTTTTCTGAATCCGTTTCAAATCGCCTGTTGCATCTTCTATTAGTCGTTCTTTACCTTCTGCTTTGGGAATTTTCAAAGTTTTATAAGTTGGTTTTTCTAAAACGGCTTGCAATTTTTCAGGTTTAATTTTTAGAAGAATTGGTAACTCTTCCACACTTTTGAGGTTACAAAAACGAGTGGCAACGTTTTGTAAATGCTTCGCTGTATTAAGTTTGTTGCTCATTTTTTTAATTATTTAAAAGATGAATATACATACTTAATAAACAGATTATCAGGTAGTTACGTTCCTTTTTTTTGATATTTTTTTATAAAAAAAAAAAACGTGCTAATTATTAAAAATTAACACGTTTCTTTTTTTTAATTTCAAAAAAATCACTCACTCATTATCCCGCCCGACAACCTCAAAATATCCGTTTCCGTCGTTTTCAAATTATAAACCGCTTCCAACTTCGTCAATGCTGCCCGAATGTAGGATAACTGCACATTTCGATAATCAAAAGACGTAATTACGCCACTTTTGAAGCGAGTTTCAGCGACTTCCAAATTTTCTTTAGCATTCAAAACTCGTGCATTGTTGAGTTCGATAATATCAACTTGATGATTATAATTCGCAATATTCAACCGTAACTGACCTCGTAAAGTACGTTTTTGGTCTTCGATGTTGAGTTGACCGATTTTTTCATTAATCATTGCGTTTTGAATCGCTCGTTTTGTGCGACCAGCATCGTATAAATTATAGGTTAGTGAGAAGTTTAAATAGTAATTAAACGTCTTTCCTGTTGCGGACAAATCGCCCAAATAATTTTGAGCTAAGGCATAACTTGCACCAGTATTCATACTCACTCGAAACGATTCATTCGATTGTTGAAATTCGGTTTCTGTTTTTAATAATTGTAAATTTAGAAACTGGTTTTTCAAGTTTTGATTATTAGCAAATAGTTTTTCTTGCAACGCATCAGCATCATAATTATTACGATTATATTCCAACAAATCCGTCAAGGTATAAGTCGTTGTCAAATCCTCAACGCCCATTGTGAGGTTCAGATTTTGAATCGCATTATCTAATGTGGTGATTTGCATTTTCAAATTTAGCGAATCGCTCAAATACGCATCTTTTGTTTGCAAAATATTAAATTTGCTGCCGACACCTAAATCTCGACGAACGATTTCATAATCATATCTATCTCTCGACAATTTCAAAACTTCCTCAAAAACGCCAATTTTTTCCTGTTCAATCGCTGCACGATAATATGCCAAAATAATCGCTTGAATCGTATTTTCGACAATCAGTGTTTTATTTCCAGCACTTTGCATTTCCAATTGTTCCAATCGTTTTTTATTAATTTTCACCTTATAACCATCGAACAAAACCCATTGCAAATCCACATTTGGCGTAAGTCCCAAACTCGTTAATGACGTTCCATCTAAAAAGGACGCAGGATTATTAATATCTTGAAAACCATTGCCAGAGTTCAAGTTTAGATTGATATTCGGATATTTTCCAGCTTGAGCGAGATTGTTGTTATTTTTCGCAATCGCCGTTTGTTGTTCTGCAATTTGGATTTGAAAATTGTTTTTCAAACCAGTTTTTATTGCATCCGAAAGGCTCAAATTTGCTTGTCCGAATATTGGCGAAAAGCCGAATAAAAAGACAATATATATAATTGATTTTTTCATTTTTATGATTTGGACACGAATTTTCACGAATTACACCAATTTTCTTAAAGAAGAAAAAACAATTCGTGAAATTCGTGAAAATTTGTGTCTATATTTTCTCTTTTTTCTCTTTCATCATTTGCCTCATCGCAGGTTCAACCTGTTCTGGTGTCTTCCAATATCCGTGAAGTAAGAATGCGATATTTCGACGTAAGTCGTTCACAACCAAAATGATAGCAGGAAAAGATAGTAAAATAAATATCGTTCCGAACAAAACACCATAAGCGACCGAAATCGCCATTGGTTTTAAGAAAGCTGCTTGAAAACTTTTTTCAAAAATAATCGGATACAATCCAATAACCGTCGTCAAAGAAGTCAATAAAATCGGACGAAAACGAGCAATTCCCGCTTCGTAAATCGCCTTTTTGATATTCTGACCTTCTTTGATATTTCGGTTGAATTTGTCTAAGAAAATCACGGCATCATTTACGATAACGCCCAACAACGCCAAGATTCCGAACACGCTCAAAATCGACACAGGAACAACCGTATCACCTTGCAAAACGTCCTCAATTCCGTGACCTAAAAAGGCACAAAACACAGAAACCAACATCATCGGAACAATCAATAACGCTTGTGAAAACGACTTAAATACTAAGGCAATTAACAATAAAGTCACCATAAAAATCAATGGAAAATTACGTTTTAATGAGCTTTGAACGTCGCCACTTCGTTGTGCTTGACCTTCAAAAGTATAACTTACCGAAGGATATTTTTCTAATAAAGTCGGCAAAACATCCTTTTCGATTTTTCCTAATTCTTCGGGAACGGAAACGCTCAAATCCAAAATATCGCCTTCGATTCTGATTTCTCTCGCACCATTCAAATGATTGATATTAATCGTGCTTCGATCAGGTGCGTAAGTGACCAAATCCGTCAACGGATATTCATTGCCGTTTGCCAATTTGATGCGCATTCCTTCCAATTGTCCGACCGATTTTCTATCTTCTGCCGTATATCTTACCCAAACTCGAACTTCGTCTTTTCCTT
This sequence comes from Saprospiraceae bacterium, assembly GCA_045106825.1. Lineage (GTDB taxonomy): Bacteria > Bacteroidota > Bacteroidia > Chitinophagales > Saprospiraceae > CAWVWD01. The sequence goes on from JBGCFH010000103.1 coordinate 4,815, forward strand.
TTTGAATCCGTTGCACTTCTTCGCCAAAATAACCTTGACGAATTTGACGAGCGATTTCAGCGTGTGTCAAACCCAAAGAATAGGCTTTATCTTTCAATTTGATTTGAATTTCTCGCTGTCCGACAACATCACTATCCGTAATATCACGAAGGTTTTTAAAGGTTTTCAACTCTGCAACCAATTCCGTTTTTAAGGCTTTTATCTCTTCCAAATTCGTACTTCGCAAACTAATCGACACCGCTTTTCCAAAAAATGAGCTTCCGCCAATAATAAATTTTTCGGCTTCAGGAACTTGACCAACCGCTCTCGAAATCGCTCTTGTAACATCTGCATCCGTGACATCGCCACGTTTTTCGGCATCGGTTAATTCTACAAAAATACTTCCCGTTTGACTTCCCGTTTCGCTTCCGCCACCACGTCCGCCAACGGCAAGTCCACTCGTTCCGACATCCAAACGCATTCCTTTAACGATATTTTTAATACCTTTTTCTTTTTCAATAATATCGTTCGCTTTCATGATTCGAGTCGAAATATCAACCAACTTATCTTGCGTAATATTCTCCCGAGTTCCCGCAGGCATGACCAACGAAACTTGTACATAATCCAATGGAATCACAGGGAAAAACGTGAATTTAATTTTTCCACCAGCCATTGCAGAACCGACAACAATCATAAACAAAATCGGAATTATCATTGCGACATAACGGTTTCTTATCGCCAATCTCAACAACGGTGCATAAATTCCATCTCGTAAATAATTGATAAATCCTTCGGTTTTGTTACGAAAACTACGACCAAATCGTTGAAAAGCATTTTTCGGTTTTTCCGTTCCTGATTCCAAGACTTTTCTTTCTGCCAAGTGAGCAGGTAAGACCAACATTGCTTCAATCAATGAAAAAGCTAAGGTTAAAATCACAACCGTTGCGATAGTTTGCATAATCGTTCCCGTCCGACCTTCGACCGAAAAGAAAACGGTAAACACCAAAATTGTCGTTAAAACGGACACGAAAACCGATGGCAAAATTTCAGAAGCTCCGTCAATTGTTGCTCGTGCAGGTGATTTTCCCTTTTCGTAATGTGCATAAACATTTTCAGCAATCACGATTCCATCATCAACCAAAATTCCGATGACGATTATCATTCCGAATAAGGAAATCAAGTTAATCGTACCGCCAATCATATTAAAAATAATGAACATTCCTAAGAACGAAAATGGAATACCGAACGCCACCCAAAACGATAATCGCAAACTCAAAAACAAGCCTAAAACAATCATTACTAACAACAATCCTAAACCACCATTTTCTAATAATAAAGCTCGACGTTCTAACAGATTTTTAGAATTATCAATCGACAAAATCAATTCAACTTCCTTATTGACATCATTAAAATCCTCGATATAATCGTATAAATAATCGGTAATGGCCAACAAATCTTCCTCATTCAATTTTGATACTTGAATAGCAATTGCATTGTTATTATTATAAATAGTACGATCAGGAACGTCTGCCAATTGTTCTTTAATGGTAGCGATTTCGCCTAAGCGTAATTGACTTCCGTCAACGTTTGATTTCAGTATAATGTTCTCATAATCAGCTGCTTCATACTTTTTTGCATCCGCACGAATAAGGACTTCTTCGGTTGTTGATTTAATCGAACCAGCTGCGATATTCGTATTGTTTCGACGAATTGCATTTGACACATCATCGAATGTTAATTGATGCTTTCGCAAAATCATTTCCTGTACTTCGACCGAGATTTCGAGGTCAGGCATATTCAGCGTATTCACTTGCGAAATCAATTCTGAACGCAATAACTCATCTTCAATTTGATTAGAATATTGTCGCAATTTTTTACGATTCACATCACCTTGCAACAACATCACACCGACCAAATCCGTCGCTTTGACCTTATAAACCGTTGGCTTTTCTGCACCTTCGGGAAACGATGAAATTCTATCGACAGCATTTTTAACTTCCGTCACCATTTCATCAATTTTATAATCACTCAATATCTGAACATTGACCGAACCGAAGTTTTCACGAGAAGTCGAAGTCACTTCCTTTACGCCTTCAATACCTTTTACGGCTTCCTCGATTTTCAAAATTACACCTTCTTCAACTTCTTCTGGTGCAGCACCTGGATAAGTGACTTGCACCGACACATTTTCAGAAGGAGCAATCGGGAAACTCGTATTTTTGACATTGGACAAAGAGATAAGACCGACTACAAAAGTCAATATTATCAACACATTTGCCCAAATTTTATATTTTACAAAACTTTCTATTATTGATTTCATACTGGATATTTTTCTGCATATACAATATGCAGTTACTCATATTCAACCCTTTCAGGGTTATTATTCGCAATCTAAAAAACCAAACGCTTTCCGTCATTCTCAACTTGATTGGGAATCTCCCAGACATTAAAGTACAAAAATTGAAAAAGTTATGATTTTTTGATTTTGAACTTTTTGTAATATTGTATTCTTACGTCTGGGAGATGCTGAAACAAGTTCAGCATGACGGAATTTTGTTCGGTTTTTTAGCTTTGGTCCTTATTCAAAACCGTCAACCGTCAATTCAACGGCACAATTTTCATCCCATCAACTGCTCCCAAAAATGTTTCTTTTGCCACGATTTTTCCTTCAGTTACACCAGAAAAAATAACCGTTTCATTTTTGACTTTATGAACATTTACCGTTTTGGCAACTAATGTACTATCTTCAATTACAAAGATTTTATTATTATCAAAAATTGCTTTTCGATTGATTTCCATGGCTTTAGGAATAGAACTTCCAGAGATTTCAGCATACAAATACATACCTTCATAAAGTTTGATTTTTCCTGAACGAACGGAAACATAAACATTGACGGATTGTGTTGTCGGGTCGATTTCTGTTCCGATTCGGTTGACCGTTCCTGTCGTTGATTGTCGTTTGTCTTCCGACAATATTTTTACTCGTGTTCCAGTTTTTATCCACTGAATATCTTCTTTACGAACAGGTAATTCTAACTCCAAATCACCAGCTTTACGAACTCTTAAAACCCTTGTTCCTGGATTTGCGACACTTCCAGCATCGGTATAAACTTGTTGAATCACACCAGCATAAGGTGCGTAAACACGATATTTGTTTAGGCGTTCTTCCGCACTTTTGATGCTGTAAAATTGTCCTGCGATATTGCGAGAAGCTAAGAACGTTTTTTCTCTTTGGTCAGCAGCTTCTGGCATTGTTGGCAAACTCGAATTAATGTCGATTCGATTAAAGTAATCTTGCCAAATTTGGTAACTATTCGGAAAATCCAGCTTCATATCTGCTAAAATCAAGGCTATTGCATTTTGAAAATTCGAGCGTTGAGATTTTAGATTTAAAATCGTTTCGGTGTTTTCAATTTGGAATAGAAGAGAACCTTGTGAAAAGCGAATCGCCTTTTTTAACGTGACATCACCTTTTTCGATTTTACCCGAAACTTCCGAGATAATATCAATCGGTTGAGAAGCGATAACTTGCCCTAAAGCTTCAATAGTTGTGCTGTGATTTGTGTAAGCAACCGTTTCTGTATTGACATATTGTGAGCGTTGTGTCAATGGCGGACGTTCAGGTTCAGGAGCTTTTTTTGAAAGATTTTTGACTAATAAAACCGCTAATAAAATTAAAATCGCAGCAGCAATTATTCGAGTAATAAAGGCTTTTTTGTCGAATGCTCGTTTTTCTCCTGTGTAAATAATCGGAGAAGCATCGACTAATTCTGTTCCTTCGTAATATTTTAGTTGATAAAATGTCTTTTGGTTTGGTGTATTTGCATCCAAAAATTCAAAAGCTTCACCATCGGTTTTTGCCAATATTATTTCTTCAATTGCATTGAAGTTGATTTCATCTATCGAACGCTCAACTGTAATTGAACTTCGACTTTTGGCATTTCCAACCCATTTTAGCAAGTTGCCTTCAGGTGTATTTTCGATGTAAAAATTAATGATTGGTTTCATTATTTTCTGTTATTTTTTATTATAATTATTGGATACTTTTAACGTGTCTAATAATTTATACTTTATTATTAATTTAATAATAGTTGTAAGTGCAACGATTATTTTTCGTTATTGCCTGATAAGTTATTAAAAATTTGTATTAATACTTTTTTACAAATTTCCATTTCGTTTTTGTCAATGTTTTCTTGTGCATCCGTTAATAGATTAAAAGCAATACCTGATAATTTATACCATAATTCTTTTCCTCCATGAGTTAGATAAATTAACTTATTTCGTTTATCATTTTGGTCAGGTATTCTAACGATTAAATTTTTGCGTTCTAAGTTGTCTATCAGCCGTTTAGTGCTTGATTTTTCTTTAAAAATCTTATCTGACAATTCTTGTTGTGGTATTCCATCTTGTAGAAAAAGATTTATGATAATAAAACCTTGTTCTGCTGTGAGGTCAAGTTTGTTTTGTATTAATCGTTGATTTAAGGTATTTAACAATGTTCGATGTGTTCGAGCAGTTAAAAAACCGATTTCTTTTAAAGGATTGAAGTTTTTTTTATTCATAATAATAATAATAATAATCGTTGTATATGCAACTAATATTACAAAGGTAAGAATGTTTATTGAAAATGGAAATGTTATTGATAAACAAGTTGTTTTTGTGAACAAACGGGCAAAATTTATCTTTATTCAACAACTTGAACTTTCATTTCAAACTCAATGCTTTTTATTTTCTATATTTACAGTAAAAATAATAGATGAATAATCTTCGCCTAAAATTCACAAAATATTTATTTGATACACTGAGTCAATATGACTACGTATTGTTGAAATTTATTGAAAATTCTGTTTATGATGTTTCGGAATCGTCAGATTTGGATATTTTGATTGATAAAAAAAATCTATCTACAATTTTAAAGGAATTAAAACAATTTAAAGGCATTTCAAAATGGATAGAAAGCCGCAAATCTTCTATGATTCAGTTGTTTATCTACTTTGAAGATGGAAAATTTTTGCAAGTTGATTTATTGTATAAATTTATTCGTACCAATTTGATTTATTTGGATAAACCCGAAGTTTTTAATCAAAAAGTACAAACACACGAAGGTATTTTTACGACTTCTCAAAATCATCTTTTTGAACACGTTATTTTATTTAATTATCTAAATTTTTCAGGGATTTCGCCCAAATATGTTCGCTACTTTGGACAAAAAATTGATATAAAACAAAAAGAACTTATTCGATATTTTAATAATAAATATCAAACTAATATTCAGTCGATTGAACAATTAGGAAAATTTGATAAAACAATTCGAGCAAATATTTATAAAAAAATCCTACTTTTAAAGCAGAATCAAGGAATCAACAAACTTAAAAATAACTACGACTATTTTATGGACAAAGCGAAAAGTTCCCGTCAAGATAAAGGTTTGGTCATCACATTTAGCGGTGTTGACGGTGCTGGTAAAACCACAATCATGGACAATACCGAACGATTATTAAAAGAAAAATATAAAGCCAAAATCATTCGATTACGACATCGACCACAGATTTTACCAATTTTGAGTTCGTACAAATATGGTAAAGCGGAAGCAGAAAAACGAGCTGCTGAAACGATGCCTCGAACTGGTAATAACAAAAGTGGAATTGGTTCACTAATTCGTTTTATCTATTATTATTTAGATTATTTATTAGGACAATTTGTTATTTATTTCAAATATACAATGAGAGGTTATACGATTTTGTACGATAGATATTACTTTGATTTTATCGTAGATTTTCGTCGATCGAATATCAATATCAATCCTGCGATACCAAAGTTTTTATTCAATTTTGTATTTAAACCGGACATCAATGTTTTCCTTTACGCAAGTCCAGAAGTTATCCTGAAACGTAAGCAAGAACTGCCTTCTGGCGAAATTGTTACGTTGACAAAAAATTATAAAGCTTTATTCGCAGAACTGGATAAAAAAAGCTCAAAGGCAAAATATATTGCGATTGAAAATATTGTTTTGGAGGAAACAATGGCGACAATTGAAGATGCTTATCGCAATAGTTAATTTTTGTTTCCGACAGTGATCACAGAGGTTTGCACGGAGAAAATAGGAGGAAAATGGCTTTGTGTTCTCGGTGAAAGTCTCTGTGTTCTCTGTGGGAAATAACCTAAAAATAAAAAAATGCTAAGAACCATTATTCAAAAAATAATCCAACGAAAAAATCCACAATTCCAGCTGGATAAAGCCGTAACAAGTGGCGTTATTTTCCAGTTAGTTTGGTCAAAATTTTGGTCAGTTATCCGAGGGTTTAAATTGATTTTTCATGGAAAAACACCACAATTGATTTTCTTTGGACGAGGTGTAAAACTTTTTAACGCTCGTAATATGCAATTCGGAAAATGGGTTCAATTAGAAGATAATGTCTATATGAGTGCGTTAGGAAAAGAACCGCTGCGATTAGGAAATAATGTCAAAATCGGTGCTTTCAGTCGAGTCATTACCTCAACTTCCTTTAATGATGTTGGTAAAGGAATTACAATTGGCGACAATGTTGGTTTGGGCGAATTTGCTTATTTAGGCGGAGCTGGAGGTTTAGAAATTGGTTCAGATTGTATTATTGGGCAATATTTATCATGTCATCCCGAAAATCATAATTACGCAGATACTTCGCAATTGATTCGCTTTCAAGGCACAACTCGTCAAGGTATTAAAATTGGTCAAAATTGTTGGATTGGTTCAAAAGTAACGATTCTTGATGGTGTGACAATTGGTGATAATTGTGTAATTGCAGCGGGTGCAGTTGTGACGAAATCTATGCCTGATAATGTGATAATTGGTGGTGTTCCTGCTAAGATTTTGAAAGAAATAAAATAAGCGTTAATTAGATTTTTTTAGTTTAAAAATTATTTGGACTTCCATTAGAAAAAGTCGAATGTTGTGAAAACATTCGACTTTTTTATACTAAAAAAAACTCTAAATTATGGTGCACGGAACACACAACGCTTTACCTGATAAGCGAAATGAAAATGTATTAATCTACGTCAATGGCGAATTATTTCCACGAAACGAAGCCAAAATTTCTGTATTCGACAGCGGATATTTAGTTGGTGATGGAATTTGGGAAGCCTTACGCTTACACGAAGGTGTTTTAGTTTTTGAAGACTTACACCTCGACCGACTTTGGACAGCTGCGGCAACTATCGGAATGGATTTAAAAATGACCAAAGCCGAACTCATGGCGGAAGTTTGGAAAACCTTGAAAGCCAATGGTATGCACGATGGTGTTCATGTTCGATTTATGATAACTCGTGGTATCAAAAAAACACCTTCACAAGATCCTCGATTGACGATTTCGGGACCAAACTTAGTGATTATTGCAGAACACAAAGCGGCAAGTAAAGATTCTCAAGAGAAAGGAATTACACTTTTTACAAGTACAATTCGTCGAGGTTCGCCCGATTATTTAGATCCAAGATTAAATTGTCATAGTAAGTTACATGAAGTGATGGCTTTGGTTCAGGCAATCGAAGCTGGTGCAGATGAAGCTTTGATGTTGGATATTCACGGTTTTGTTTCGACTTGTAATGCGACTAATTTCTTTATGATTAAAAATGGCGAAGTTTGGACTTCAACTGGTCAATATTGTATGAATGGAATCACTCGACACAATATTATTCGAGTTTGTCATGAAAATGGAATTCCTTGTTACGAAAAGAATTTCTCGTTGTTTGATGTGTATGGTGCAGATGAAGCCTTTGTTACAGGTACATTTGGTGGTGTAACGCCAGTGATTAAAGTTGATGGCAGAATAATTGGCGAAGGAAAATTTGGTGATATTAGTCGAAAGTTAAGTCACTTATACCATGAATTGATTGAAAGTGAGGTTGAAAAATTTAAAAAAGGTTAATTTTATAATTGTATCTCTTTTTGAGCATATTTATTAAGTAGCCTTTGTTTTTGAATATTTCAAATATTAACTAAAATTAACTGGTTGTTTTTCAGTGATTTAGATGAAAGGCTGTATAAATTTTTATACTTGAAATGAATAATACTTTACACCTTAATATTTCAGCCATTCTCGGTTTAAAAAATTTTATAATGCGTTTTATAAAGAATTGATGCTTTTAATGACTTTTTTGCTTAAATAAGAACATTCGACAGGCGATTTTAAATCGAATGTCGTCAACTTAAGCGATTGAACTTTTCTTCA
>JBGCFH010000104.1:0-48710 GCA_045106825.1 Saprospiraceae bacterium
AGATTATGAATTTATCAATAATTGGTCGGGAAGAAGAACAACAGATTCTGAGAAAAACATTAGTTTCAAAACAGCCTGAAATGATTGCTGTTTTAGGTCGTCGTCGAGTTGGGAAAACCTTTTTGATTCAGTCGGTTTTTAAGGAAAATATAGCTTTTGAAATCACTGGAACACAGAACGCACCAAAAGACGAACAGCTTTTAAACTTCACTTACGAAATTAGTAAAATCAGCCAAAATCCATTTCCTATTCAAACGCCTAAAAGTTGGATGGAAGCTTTTATTTTGTTGATTAAACTATTAGAACAACGGCAAACAGCGGAGAAGCAAGTTATCTTTTTTGATGAAGTGCCATGGTTGGCAACACCAAAATCTGGTTTTCTTCGAGCGCTGGGTTTTTTCTGGAATAGTTGGGCAGTGAAGCAAAATGTCGTAGTAGTGATTTGTGGTTCGGCTACTTCATGGATGATTCAAAAAGTGGTGAATCACACAGGCGGTTTACACAATCGAATTACCAAAAGTATTCATTTAGCACCATTCACATTATTGGAAACGGAGTTGTATTTGAAAAATAGGCAAGTTTACCTTGACCGTTATCAGATTCTACAATTGTATATGGCGATTGGTGGTATTCCGCATTACTTGAATGCTGTTGAGGAGAATGGAAAAAGTGCAGCACAGCATATTGATAAAATATGTTTTTCTAAAAATGGCTTATTAAAAAATGAGTTTTTTAGGTTGTATCCGTCTTTGTTTAGTAATGCCGATAATCATATTGCAATTATAAAAACGTTGGCAAAGAGTCGGCTCGGTTTGACTCGAAAAAAGATTATTGATAATGCGAAACTTCCAAACGGTGGCGGTTTGACGAAAGCCTTAGAGGAACTCGAACATTCGGGATTTATCTCAACCTATTATCCATTTAGCAAAAAGAAAAAGGAAAAATTATTTCGTTTGACAGATGAATATTCTTTGTTCTATTTGCAATTTATGGAAGATAAAATCCACGAAGACGAAAATATATGGATGCGATTAAGTCAGACACAACAATATAAAACTTGGAGTGGCTATACCTTTGAAAGTATTTGTCTAAAACATATTCCACAGGTAAAAAAAGCATTAGGAATTTCAGGAGTTTATGCACTTTCTTCGACTTTCTATAAACGAGCAACAAAAACAGAAAAAGGATGTCAAATTGATTTATTGTTAGATAGAAATGACCATATTATCAATTTATTTGAAATCAAATTTTATAATGAAACCTTTTCTTTGACTAAAAAATATGCAAGTGAGTTGAGGGAAAAACAACGAATATTCAAAACTACAACGAAAACTAAAAAACAAATCAACTGGTCAATGATTACAACTTTTGGCTTAAAGCATAATGAACATAGTTTGGGCTTGGTTCAAAATGTTTTGACTTTAGATGATTTGTTTGAGTAGGTTTTGTTTTTGATAAACGTTATCCGATTCGAGAATTGAAGTAAAATGAATGTTGTTAGAATTTCGTAACTTAGTAATTCATTGTTATAAAAAGATAGAGATATGGTAACGACACCAATTTATAATGAATTTATAGATTTCTTAGCTGGAGGTTTTTCTCCGCAACAAATTGTGGACTATAAGCCATCAAAAAAGCTACAAAATGACGTTTTTGATTTAATTCAAAGAGAAAAACAAGGTAACTTAACACAAAATGAACAATTTCAATTGACCTATTTCTTGCAGTTAGAACATATCATCAGAATGGCTAAAGTAAGAGCAAGAAAGCATTTGTAATGAGTCGATAAAGTGATAAAACAAGGTCAAAAGTTGAAAAAAGAGCAAATCACCAATGTGAATATTGTTTGATTCATCAAGATGATACATTTTTTTCTTGCCAAATAGACCACATTATTAGCATCAAACATGGTGGTGATAATGATAAAGATAACTTAGCGTATTCTTGTATTTATTGCAATCGGAATAAAGGAAGTGATATTGGTTCGGTTCTGTTGCCTAACAGAACACTGATTCGATTTTATAAGAATTGATAAATGGTCAAAACACTTTTATCTTGATGGTAACTATTCAAGCTAAAACAAAGATTGGAGAAGTAACGATTAAAATATTGGAATTGAATAATGTTGAACGTATTTTGGAACGATTAGAGTTACAAGATGTTAATCGTTATCCGAGTGAATAGGAATTCTGCATTTAGAAAACGATACAATTTTATCATAGAAAAGCTAAAAACATATCAAACGGTGTTAGAGTATGTATGCTCAGTCTGTTAAAGAATAGTTTGAACGTGATGAGAGATATGAGTTTTATTTAATTGCAGATGAAAAAACTGGACATATTCAGTTATTTAAAACAAATTTCGATAAAACGAAATTTAACTTTATCGTCGTTTTTAATTTTCAAAAAAAGAAGATTATACTGTGGAAAGTGCATTTTCAAGCAAAAAATATGATAAATTCCCATAACCTATTAAAACAGTTAAAAATACAGATTTAGCAAAGATTCGTAATTTTATCAATGAATATAGTTCCAAAACAGGAATATAATCAAAACATACAACAATGTGACATTGTTTAAAACAAATACTCATTTCAAAACCTTTGCAAATACTATATTTAACAACTAATTGATTCTATAAGTCTTTTTCATTAAAAAATATTTTAAATTTTAACCCACTAATAATCAATATTTTACATTGCAAAACCATTTAATTTATTTCATTTTTAAATAAATATTCTTTTCATTGGATAAAAAGGCATAGTGTTTGGTAATAGAAAAGATGTAAATAAATGACAATTTTTGATTGTTATTATATTAAAATTGCCACTGTCTTTTTATTATGAAAAATCACATTATAATTGCTCTATTTTTTTTAATAACTTTCTCTGATTGTACTGTTATTACAAAGCTTCAGCAAAATCAAAAAGAAAGAGAGTTGATTGATTTGAATACATTCAAAATCGAAAAAGTAGCACAAAATGCTACTTACGGTTATACTTCACAACAACCTGTAAAGGTCGGAGGCGTAGAAGAAAATGAAGGAATTTTGAATTCTCGTCGTTTTCTGAATGCATTGCGAGGGCCAAAAGGAGAAAAAGTTGCTTATGAACTAAAAGGAAGTTGTTGTTATCATCAATTACCCGAAGGTTCTCCTTCTAATGTTGGTTTATTAGACAAATACGAAATCACTGTAGATGGAAATAAATACTTAATTTTCCTTTCTACATTTGAAGAAGCAGAATTGTATATACCAAAAGGATTATCCTTTATGTCAATTTAATGTTTTTTTATATGTTTTCACTTTAAAAATAATTACTACAGAAAAATTAACAGATAATGGAAAAATTATTGATGATAAAGCTGTAGTAATGTAAGATATTATTTCTTCATTATTTACCGATGGTAGTTTACGTGTATTTAAGCCGCATTTATGCGGCTTTTTTTATACAAAAACGCCAAGTAAATTTATTTCACTTGATGTTCTTTCTCATAAAAAACATTCTGCGTTTAATCGGATTTGAATCCGATTAAACGCACGATTTTAGCATTATTAATTTTTTATGAGAAAACCCTTCGTACGAAAATTAAATCATTATATATCTGTGTATTTTTTATAAAAAGCGTTCTCCTCCATTTTCTCCAATATTTCCGACTACTTTTTTAATTTCTTGTTCTTTAGATTTTGGATAAATCAATAAAGCATCACCTTCGTCAATAATAATATAATCATCTAAACCTTTCGCTACTAATAGTTTATCTTTTGGCATACGAACCAAACAATTCGTTACTTCATCCAAATATACTTCGTTTCCATTCACAGCATTGTTACAGTTATCTTTATCTGACTCAATGAATAATGATCCCCAAGTTCCTAAATCTGACCAACCGAATGCTGACGGAATCGTGTACACATTATCGGCTTTTTCCATAATCGCATAATCAACTGAAATACTTGGTGTTGTTGGATAAGCCTTGTCGATAAATGCTTGTTCATTAATTGTATTATATGCCGATTTTCCTTTTTCTAAAATGCTATGAATTTCGGTTGCATTTTCTTTAAATGAATTTAAAATAGTCTTTACATTCCAAATAAAAATACCTGCATTCCAAAGGTAAGTACCTCCTGAAATAAACTTTTCTGCTGTTTCTAAATTTGGTTTTTCCGTAAATTTCAATACTTTATGAACACCATTTTCATCTGTTTTCGCATAATTGATGTAACCATAACCTGTATTTGGATGCGAAGGTTGAATACCTAATGTCAGTAAAGCCTTGTTGTTGCTAACAAAACTTAACCCTTTATTTACGGTTTTTGTAAAGTTCGGTTCGTCTAAAATAATATGATCAGATGGTGCAATTATGATATTTGCATTCGGTTCAAGATTCTCTAATTTAAAGCAAGTATAAGCAACACAAGGAGCCGTATTGTTACGAGAAGGTTCGCATAATATTTGGTTATCCGTTAACTCGGGAAGATGTTCTTTCACTAAGTCTTTATAAATTTTATTGGTAACAATAAAAATATTTTCTTTTGGGCAAACATTTAGAAAACGCTCGAAAGTCAGTCGAATCAATGATTTTCCGACACCTAAAATATCTAAAAACTGTTTTGGACGAGAGACTCGACTTCCGGGCCAAAAACGGCTTCCAATACCACCAGCCATAATTGCAACATAATTCTTACTCATATTTAGTGTTTTAAATCTTAAATTCAATATAGCAAAAATACTAAAGTAAACTATATTTCTATCAAAACAGCGTCAAGAATGAGATTAGATAATGTAAAACTGATAGTTAATAGACGACAAAAAAGGCTTTTTATACGTTAGCAATTGTATATTTGATAAGGAAAACAATAAAAAGCATTAATTTTGCTTATCAGATTTATAGGATTTACTTTCATCAAGTTTTATACTAATGATGTTCAAAAAGTCCTATGTTATTTTCTAATCATTCATATTAAAAATAAAATTTCATGAAAAATTTGAAATTACTTTCATTAACAGTTCTTGCAATTGTAGCGTTTATGATTTCATCTTGTGATCCTGATGAGCCAGAAGAGGTATATGTTGTACCTTTTACTATTTCAGACATAGTAACTGACGCTTCAGGTAGTGCGAACGATAATGAAATCGTAACAACATTTAAGGTAACAAACAATACAGGAGAAGCATTGACATTACGTTGGGTTCGTGATAATGTAAGTTTCCCTACCGGTTGGGAATCAGCTATTTGTGATCATTTGTTGTGCTACGATAGAGAGTTATCAGAAAATAATTTAGAACTTGATGCTAATGCAACAGTAGAGATTAAATTTAATTTTTATCCTGAAAGCGTTGATGGTACAGGTACTGTAGACTTAGAAGTTTATGATCCTGTTAATCGAACAGAATCAACTGAAACAATATCATTTTCAGCAACTGCACGTCCATAAAAAATACAAGAAGAAATAAATGTTAAGTGTGATAAGGCAGTTAAAGAAATTTCTTTAGCTGCCTTCGTCATTTTATTAAGCATAAATTGACTACGAATTGATTAAGAATTATACTTTTAATTACATTGTATTGAATATTCTCCTAACTTTGTAGTTTTTACATTTTAGTAAACTCTAAAATCAAAAAAGTAATTGTATTTGTTGGAAATACTGAAATACTTCCTTAAAATACCCAAAATATATTGTAGATGTTGTATTCAATGACTGGTTATGGTCGAGTTGTAAATGAGTTCGAACTGCGTACAATTACTGTGGAGATTCGTTCTCTAAATAGTAAGTATGGAGATGTTAAAATAAAAATGCCACAGGCTTATAGAGGGAAAGAATTGGAGATTCGTAAAATTATTTCTGAAAAATTACAACGAGGAAAAGTAGATGTATTAATAGAAGTACAAAGTTCGACAGGTGATGAAGATGTAAAGATCAATCGACCTTTATTTAAAAAATATATTAAGGAATTACAAAGCACGTGTATAGAGTTAGATTATAATGCACCAGATTTGGTTTCTGCTGTGATGCGTTTACCCAATATTGTTGTTCCAAATACCAATGCTATTTCAGACGAATCTTGGACTCAACTCAAATCAACGGTCAAACAAACGATTGATAAACTAATGCAGTTCAGATTAGATGAAGGAAAAGTTCTGGAAGCTGATTTTCAGTTGCGTATGCAACATATTCAAGAAGGTCTAACTAAAGTTCCAGATTATGAAACTGCCAGAATTACAAAACTAAAAGATAGACTTCGCCAAAACTTAGAAAAAATCAATATTAAAGAAGGTTTTGATGAAAATCGTTTTGAGCAAGAAATTATATTCTACCTTGAGAAAATGGATATTACAGAAGAAAAAGTCCGTTTAGAACAGCATTGTAAATACTTTGTTAAAGAATTAAATGCTAAAAAGACAACAAAAGGCAAGAAATTAAACTTTATATGTCAAGAGATTGGTCGAGAGATTAATACGATTGGCTCAAAAGCTAACTCTTCTGATATTCAACGTATTGTCGTTCAGATGAAAGATGATTTAGAAAAAGTTAAAGAGCAAATTGCAAATATTCTATAAGTATGAAGTTAATTGTATTTACAGCACCTTCTGGTGCCGGGAAAACAACGATTGTTAAGCATCTTTTATCGAAATATGATAATTTAGTATTTTCGGTTTCGGCTACAACACGTGCTGCTCGTCAACATGAAATACATGGAAAGGATTATTACTTTCTTTCTTTGGAAGAATGGCAACAAAAAGTAGAAGAAGATGACTTTTTAGAATGGGAAGAGGTCTATGAAAATCAATATTACGGAAGCCTTAAAAGTGAAGTTGAGAGACTTTGGAGTATAGGAAAGTATGTTGTGTTTGATATGGATGTCAAAGGTGCTACAAACATTAAAAAGATATATGGCGACAAAGCTATAACTGTGTTTGTAAAGCCGCCTTCACCCGAAATTCTTTTTACACGCTTACGCAATCGCCAGACAGAAGATGAAGAAAGCCTTAGAAAGCGAATCGCCAGAGCAACTGAAGAACTCACTTATGAAGATACATTTGATATTGTTTTATTAAATGATGATTTGGAGGTTTGCTTACATAAAGCAGAAAGTATTCTTGAAAAAATTATGTTAAATCAAGACTAAAGAACGGTTTTAGCCTTATTTTTCAATAAATTGTATGCCTGTTATTTGAACGTTCAATTATTTTACATAATTTAAGCAAGGGTTTCCTCATCAATGTAAAAACTAAACAAAATGTCAAAGACAACCGCCATCACAAAAGGAGTTTTGGTGAGTGTTGAAGTAACTTATCAACCTCAACATTCTAATCCTCGAATCTCAAGGTTCGTCTTTTCTTATAATGTCACTATTGAAAATTTAACAAAAACAGCAATACAGCTTTTGCGACGACATTGGGTTATCTTTGAAAGTAACGGAACAAAACGTGAAGTAGAAGGTGCAGGTGTTGTCGGTGAACAACCAATTATTCAACCTAACGAAATTTATCAATATACTTCTTGGTGTCCAATTCAAAATAGAATGGGATATATGGAAGGTACTTTTTTAGTTAAAGAAGAAGTAAATGGTGATTTCTTTGAAGTTGAGATTCCAAGATTTCAATTAATTAAACCAGATCAATTAAACTAATTAAACTTTATATAATCTTTAAGGAGATGATTGTCATCTCTAAAGATTTTATTCTCCTGTCATATTTTTTCTGTCCGTAAACTTCGGTTTACGGACTTTTTTCTGGATACTTGACAAAACAAATATCAAGTATCCAGAGGCAAGTCTCTTAATTCACAATATCTTCCTGATTCGCTTGTAAAACGTCTAACGAATCACCACCTTTACGACTGACAAAAGCCACTACCTCACACTTATTAGCAACCCAGTCATTCGGAATCGTAAAATTATAGGTAAATGAAGGTGTAGAACCTTGTGTCGTTTGCGATGATGAAATCACATCTCCCGAATAATCTGTCAACATAGTACGCAATACGTGTTTATGTTTATAATCAGGATCTTTACCATCTGGTGGATTTAAATCTGTATCTGGCGTCAATTGATAATCCTCAATATCATCTTCCAAAATCATAATTGTAATACCTAAACCTTCCGTAACATCTTCCAAAAATTTTAAATCAATCGTAGTTTCTAAATTTCTTGTCGTTTCATTATAACTATTAGAAATATCTAATTGTAATAATGGTTGTTGTAATAATTCTTGAATCACATATCCTGCCCATTTATTAATCGTAATTGGTAGTTCATCTTCATTATCAAAAAGGCGACGATTCACAACAGCAGAAGGAAAACCTTGAACTGGCCCTAATAAACTTCCTTCTAAATTATCACCTTCAGAAGTCGTGAAATCGTATGTACTCTGAGGATAAGGCTCTGAAAAAGAACCTGCATGAATAGAAATTGGAATAACAAACTCTCCATGTAAATCAGATAATTCTTGTAATTTTTTACTTCCTACTGGACAATTTACACACTGAACCCCTGTAAATTCTTCAATAATAATACGACGACCTGTATAGCGAATTTCTGAATCAATTGGCGGAACAATCTCTTCACACCCAAACATTAATACAGCAAAAAAGATGGATAAAATTGATATTTTTTTCATTGTTTTAATTGTTATTTTAAAAATCAATACTTGAAGTCTCAACTTTACGAAGATTCAAAACATTCGTAAAATTTGCGACAAAAGTATTCAATCCTTATTAAAAAATATGGTTCTTTGAAAAATCCAGTGAAATAATAAAAATTTGAAATCTATCAAGATTGTTTTTTGTGTTGATGTGTTGATGTGCTGACGTTGGTATAACATCAACACATCAACACAAAAAACGAATTCAAATAATTCGTATATTTAGGTTTATCACTGGATTTTTCAAAGAACCAAAAATATTAAAAACTTGAGGTAGCACTAAAACGCACACCGCTAAAGGCTGGTTCAAATCGGCAAACGCCACCTGTACAAACAACACCTTCTACTTGTTTAACGTATGCTAAGGTAAATCTGTGTGGTCCAGTATTATAACCGACAAAAAGAGTTGGAAAATGCTTTGCATCTCTACCTTTTGTTGGTACAGTATTGTACATATCTGATACAGAAAATGACCAACCCGGAGATATATTATATTCAAATAATAAAAATGCCCATGAACCAAAATCTTGTTCCGTCAACATATATTGTGCTTCTACACGAAACGAATTTTTACGATTGATGCGATAAATAAACTCTGTAAAAGGAACAATTGATTGAACATTCGCTACACCAGGTTTTTGCTCATACAAATCTTGATTGTATTCTTGATATTGAACTCCAGAAGTCGATTTCCATTTACTTCTTTTTCCTTTAAAAGTCGCTTCGATTTGACCTTCACGATAAAGTGTTTCACCATCTAAATTATCAATAGCATTCAATGTTAATGAAAAAGATTTTTTTCGTGATGGAGAATAAGTTATATCTAATAAAGCTCCTTGCTCTCCCAAAAACTGCGGTGCAGCATTGTATCGAGCCGTCAAACGATAAGTATTCGCACGAGATAAAGGTGCCATAAATGTAATCAAACCACGATTTAAGGTTTCATTTGGAGTCGTACGAAAATCAAAAAAATCAACTCTTCTCGCTTGAAGTGTCACACCTAAACCTTTGGTAGAATAACCCAAACTTGTATAAAGTGTTGTTCCGTCCGTATTCGCATAACTGACAGAACTCTCAGGATCTGCAATTGCTTCTTGTGTCTTATAACTCGCTTCTACAAACCATGAGAATTTCTTATATTGTAATGTATTGTAAAACGTTGCGGCTAAAGTATTGTAACTCGGTGTAAAACGGTCTTCAGGAATACCAGCTGAGATATTTGCACGAATTAATTGCATAGATTGCTCATCTAATGTCCGATTAATCACACCAATACCCGGTGCAAACGACCAGTTTGAAGTATCAGAAGGTGTCCAATAACCTTCTAAGCTTGCACCATTAATAACCGATTGATAAGTTGTTGGATAGCGATTTGCTTCTGAATCTAACGCACCTTTTTGCTGTCCTGTCAACGCTTTTAATTGCCAATTATCACCTATATCATAAATCAATCGTCCACCTAAAAGTGAGTTATCTATCGCTAATGGTCGCTCTTCGAAAGCTCTAAAAATAGTTCCTGATCCAATTTGGTCATAAATATGACCAACGGTAATATCCAATTTTTTCACTTTCTTACGAAGATAAGCATTACCAATACCTACAAAAGAACGAGAGTTCAAGGGATTTGGTAAGTTAGAATTTTTGTACAAATCAAAACGAACGCCAATATCAAAACCTGCTCGATTATAATAAAGATTTAACCATGTTTCAGAACCGACAAATTGATAATCATATTGAGGCGTGTTTGATGCTCCGATAACAGAATCTCGCATAAAGAAATTTGTATTGTTCTGAAAGTTACCAGACAAATAACTAATTTCTTCATCTTGTGCCGTTAATACAATACTACAAAGCATTAGTAAAAATAGAGTATAATGTTTTTTCATGGTGAATGTTTCTGTAGGTAGTAAGTGTTAGGTAGAAAGTAGTAAGTATTGAAAAAATAGCATAGTTTAGTTTTAGTACAGTTCTACGGAATCTCACTTACGACTTACGACTTACTACTTACTACTTGTTTGGTCGTGAAATTAAAACTTATCCTATTGATTCTTAAAGATTAATATCAGTTTTTAGAATTTTAACTATCATACTGTAAGGATTTTGACATGAGTAAAATGAAAATGGCATAAATCATGTCTTATTTAGAATAGTAATAATTTATAAAAATGAATTAGACAAAAGAAAATAGTGTTACAAAGTGTCAAATTTGTCGTCAAATTGTTAAATGTTATTATATGTCTTGTTCTCTGATTGTCAATTGTTTATTTTTGATGAATAATTCTAATTCTAATATTACGATTCAGACAATTACAATATCGAGTAAGTATATCCGTTAGCATAATTTTAGGAAACTATAAAACGACGGGCAATTCAAAAACTTTTGAGAACCAAATTGTCTACCACCATATTTTTATTTATAAATAAAAACACACGAAATGAGATTTACAAAAATTTTGACTTTAGTCCTTTGTTTTGCAGCAACTTCTGTATTCGCTCAAGAAGAGTTACCTGCAACGGCACTAAAAACTCTTGGCGGCGAAAAAGTAATTATTACAGATGCTGTTGATGATGAAAAAATCACTATTCTATCTTTTTGGGCAACTTGGTGTAAGCCTTGCAAATTAGAGTTGGATAATATGGCTGATTTGTATGAAGATTGGCAAGCAGATTATAATGTTGAAATCATCGCTATCACCATTGATGATTCTCGTCAATTGCGTAAAGTTCAGCCAATGGTAGATACAAAACAATGGGATTATACGGTTTTGTCTGATGTGAATCGTGACTTACACAAGGCTTTGGGTGGCGTTGATATTCCTTACACCGTGGTTGTAAAAGGTGGTGAAGTGCTTTATACGCACAGTGGTTATAAATTAGGTGATGAAGAGGCTTTAGAAGATAAAATCGCTGGTTGGGCAGAAGGTGAAGAACCTGTAAAAAAGAAAAAATCGAAATCAAAAAAGAAAGCTGATGGTAAAGAAAAAAAGTAATATTTTCTTACATTCGTAAATCATACAAAACGCTCAATCAATTGTTGGTTGAGCGTTTTTTATATAACTTACCAATTCCAATAAACTAAAAAACTATGAATATTCAAAAATATTTTAAACCTGCTACATCCAAAAGTTCTGTATGGAATGTTATGAAAACACTGTTTCAAACCGCTTTATTTTGGGTATTCTTTCTATTGTTTTTACCAGATTTAATACTTTATATAGAAAGTATCATGGACTTTCCAATATTTAAAAAACTACCTGATATTGGTACAATTGCTTTTATTGTTTTTAGTATTTTGGGACTTTGGAGCGGAATTACGATGAGTATTGTCGGGCGAGGAACGCCTTTACCTACTGATTGTCCAAATGAATTGGTTATAAAAGGGCCTTATCGTTTTGTACGAAATCCGATGGCTGTTGCAGGAATTGGTCAAGGTATCAGTATTGGTTTATATTTTGGTTCTTTTCTGGTAATCATTTATGCACTTTTAGGTGCTGTTTTATGGCATTATTTGGTGCGACCAGAGGAAGAAAAGGATTTAGAAAATCGTTTTGGGGAATCTTATTTGGATTATAAAAAACAGGTAAAATGTTGGTTGCCGTTTTAAAAATGTACTCCGAAGCCCCAGCTTTGGAGATAAGCATTTATTCACAATTCACAACAGGAATTTCAAATTCCTTACGATAAGTTCGTTTTGAAGTCGTATCAAAAATATTTTGAATTTCAACGGCAACATTAAACCGTTTTGGACGTGTTGATTTTGGTGTAAATTCATAATTTACAATTCCATTTTCGCTCGGTACAAGTTGATTATTGATATAAAATTTCAAACTATCATGTGTCATAATCGGTGTTGTAAAAATCTCGGCTTCAAATAATTCTCCTTTTTTTACAGTCGCTTTTCTAACAGAAACCATCGGAACAAAACGTTGAAATCTCAATTGATTAGCTACAATTTTCTGCTTTGTATTTTCCAATAGCTGACTTGTAATTTCATGTTCCGCCATTTTGATTTGAGTCTGTAATTTATTGATTATACTAACTGTTTGCAAAAACGATTTACCTTTCAATAATTGTGGCAATGCTCTCGTATCAATCAAAAAACTATCAACATAAACCTGTTTCAATTGCTCATCTTTTAAAGAATCTATAATAGCCGTTTGACTTTCGCCAATAATCGTTATCGCTGCTGCTAAGTTTTCATCGTTAAATAATACGCTTTTCGGTACTTGATAATGAAACGGTTGCACTCGAAACCAAAAGTTATTTGGAGGCAATTTCCCATATTCAGGAATGCTATAATAATTACCGAATCGTTGATATAAGGCCTCTTCCAACTTATTCAATTCAATATTAATATATCTACAATCCGTATGTATTTTTTTCGCTAAATCTTCTTCGGATTTGAATTGTGGATACGCTTGAACTTTACGTCGTAACTGGTTAAGCGTTACTTCGTTACTTGTACTAATTAACTCTTTTTGGATTGAAAACGCTCGATTGACTTCTGCCAATGAGTCATAATTGCTATAACTTTGGTATGGAAATACAAAAAAGTAAAGCGTTAGAATATTGATGAATATTAGAAATAGGATTACTAATTTTTTCATGATAATTGATTTTATGTCCAGTAGCGGCTGCTTTAGCTGCCGTAAAGTCTTTGAAAAACGGCAGCTAAAGCAGCCGCTACATTTAGTCACAAACGTAGTAACGATAGGTTAAAGAATCGGTTAAAATGCGATTTTTGTATTCGCCTTGATATTTAATTTTTAAATCGTTCCAACCACTTTTTGTAGTTTGCTTTTTATAGTGAACTTTGCCATCTTTGGTTTGAAATGCTTCATTATTTACCCACAATTGAACATTTTTGAGAATCATGTCACTACGACTCATACCAAATTGGAATTGATATTTTTCATCTTTTAAAGGATTAATGGATTGACTTATCAAAATGGGTTCAGGAGATGTAAAGCAAAAACAACAACTTCCTCTCATTTTGTCTGCATAAAAATTCAACAAAGCGATTTTATTTCTTTGAAGCATAGTCGATTTTATCAGATTTAGTGACCAACCTTGAAGCTCTTTTTGTGTTAATTCATCATTTGAGTAATCGTAAATATTAGCGAGTAATTGTTCAATATCATTTTTATTATAATAATCAAATGTATTCAATAAGCTATCAACAATATATTGTTTTTGTTCTTTCAAATCCGTTACGACTGCGTTTTTCAAACTTTGTTGAATAATAGAATCCGCACTTTTACTATCATCAAAATATTCCTGATACATAGGATATGCTTCAACTTGCTTATAAAGTTCTTCCAAAGTTTCCTCCGAATATTCATTTGCAACTTGATGAAAATACGCATCGTTTTTTACTAAAAAAGGAATAATTTCCATTGGTCGATTTGTCCAAAACAACAGTATCAAAATGCTAATTGTGGAAATTCCGAGCCATATTT
The DNA here is from genome assembly GCA_045106825.1 of Saprospiraceae bacterium. GTDB lineage: Bacteria > Bacteroidota > Bacteroidia > Chitinophagales > Saprospiraceae > CAWVWD01. The sequence continues at coordinate 14,105 of JBGCFH010000104.1, forward strand.
TTAGATTTTTGTTGAGCATAAATTTTGTTTTTTAATCGCAGACAAAATAACGATAGGTTAAAGAATTGGTGTAAACTTCATTTTCGTATTCGCCTTGATATTTAATTTTCAAATCATTCCAACCGCTTTTTGTAGCTTTCTGTTTGACAGTTGTTTTTCCATCTTTTGTCCATGTAACTTTTCCATTTATCCAGAAGCGAGGATTTTTGAAATAAATACCACTATAAGAAAGTCCAAATTGTAAATCAGTCGCTTTATTCAGCTGAATCACTTTGTTATTGATGTAAATCAATTCTGGTCCACAAAAGCAGCATAAATCAAAACTTTGAGTTTTTGACTTTAAATATTCGGCTAATATATATCGCTTTTGTGTTCGCCAAGTTTCGGATAATAAATTGTTTTGGAGATAAACTGCTTTCTCGTTTTTAGTGAAATTGGTTAAGCCTTCTTCCTTTGCGAAAAAGTTGGCTAAATAGGAAAATAATGTATTATTCTCCGTCGGTTTTTGTTGAAATAAACTATCAATTTTTTTTAAATCTTCTTCGTGTTCTTTGTATTCTGGGTATTTTTTGACGTTTTCCTCGACTTCATCAATAGCATATTCGATTTCTTGAATTAAAAAACGATTAGATTCGTAAAGCGTTTTTTCAACACTTGAAATTATTTCCGAACTATTAAAAAAACACAAAACGACTATTGTGACAAACAAAGTAATTGAACCATAAATCCAGAGATAAAATTTTTTCATAAGCGTTTGTTTACATTCTTAATGTGACATTTACAAAACGATACAAAACACTAAGAGAAATTTCTGTTAATATTTCAGATAGAACCAAACTGAAATCAGTTCTACATAAGCAGTAGAATACTATTTACTAAATACTCAATATCAATGATTTCGTACAATTATAAGCTATTAATCAAATTTAAATAATGCTAAGTCGAGTGTTATTTGAACTCGTAACCCACAACTCGGATTTAATATTAGTATTGACACATTTTTCTGAACAGTCTCCCAAATAAATCGTTTTTTTTGAATTATTTTTTCCTATCAATAATTCATTTTATCTTAGTAGAATGAAAAATCATTTAATTTTATTTGTTTTATCATTGTTTACCATTTCATTTACAAGTTGTGTTAATGATGAACCTATTCCTCTTGATGCAAAATTAGATTATTCCTTTTTTGTAGCCGGTCATACTTATGGCAAACATGGTGTCAATAATGTTGGACTTCATCCTCCTTTTGAAGCTTATTATGATACGATTAATGCTTATCCAAGATTGTTATTTGGTGCATTAACCGGCGATATAGTTTTATCATCAACCGAACAAAACTGGGATGAAGTAGATGCCAGCATTCAACGACTAAATATGCCAGTACATTTTGCGTTTGGCAATCATGATATACAATGGAATAGACCATTAGTAGAAAGTCGATACGGACAATCTTACGACGCATTTCAGCAAGAAAATGATTTGTTTATATTTTTAGATTCTAATATAGATAGTTTGAATATTTCGGGCGAACAATTCGATTTTTTGACCCATACATTGGATAGTTTGGGTGCTTCTTCCGAGCATATTTTTGTTTTTATTCATCATATGGTTTGGTGGGAAGAAGATAACGTCTTTGCATTAGCACCTCCAAATGGTATTGCTCAAAAAGGGGAAAATGTTAACTTTTGGACGGAAATAGAACCTCTATTTAATGCTTTGGACAAGCCCGTTTATTTTTTCTCAGGTGATGGAGGAGCGAATCATATTGCCCGTAGTTTGACGTATTACAATGATGGTGATATTACTTATATTACAAGCGGAATGGGTTTCGAGCAGAAAGATAATTTTATCCTCGTAGAAGTAATGGATAACAACGATGTTCGATTCAAAGTTATCGGTTTGAACTGTGCAGAAGGTTCTGATTGTATGGGACATATTGAAGATTATTTGCCATTTTAAAGTCTTGTACGAATATCGAAAAAGTTGTAATTTTGATGATTAAGTACTTATTTATTGCAAGTTATAGATTTAAAAAATCCACAACTCGCAACGATGATACTGGGTTTTATCAGATTTTTCTTTTTTGTTTTTTAACCTTCTACCCATCATTTTTTTGAATGCTCATACATTCTTAGTTTTCTAAAACAATACAAATTTTATCTCAAGTCAAAAAACTTAACTCCTTTTCGATTCCAAATATAAAGCTTCCACTTTATCTCTTGCCCATTGTGTTCGTCTTAAAAATTTTAGACTCGATTTAATGGACGGATTATTAGTAAAACAATTAATTTTAATGATTTCGCCCAAGCGTTTCCAACCATATTCATCGACTAAAAATGTCAATATATCAGCTAATTTCACACCGTGTAAAGGATTGTTTGGTTGTACTTGTTTTGGTTTTTTATCTTTCATTGATTAAATTATTTTAGAGAACAATTTTTATAAAACTACATAAATTCTATTGAAGTTTAACAGCACCTTCTAATTTTAGTAAGAATAAATATTAAGAAAATTTGGTTGAAAATAAAACGGTCTTTCTCAAACAACCATTTACCTTTTCTACATTCGATTGATAAAGTTAAAATCAAAAGTTATATAATCGAATGAACTACAAAATCACTTACATTTTTGTCATTATGCTGTTGCCAATAATTGGCGAAAGCCAAATTCCAATCCCAAATACTCGGGAAATAACTTCAATCATATTGATAGAAAGTGATTCAGTCATTCAAAATACAATTTCCGATTCAACGAATAAAACAATTACAAAACGATTTATTTCAAAACAAACTTTATTAGAACAATTTTGGGGAAATGATTTGACTGCTTTATTGCGACAAGCAAAAAAAGTCAACGTATTTCATGTAGAATCTTTGAAAACTGATGATGTAAAAATTCCACACATTGAACAATTCTCTATTCTAAATCAAGCAACTTTAGATAGTTTGGAAGCAACTCAATTTCGAGAATTAATAACAGATACTTCAACTTACTATCTGAAAGAAGTCTCAAAACAATGCTTATTTATGCCTCGAATGGTCGTTCAACTCATCGCCAAAAACGATACAATAAATGCATTAATTTCGATGAAGTGTGATTTAATTCGATTCTATTATTCTGATACATCAGTCACGCTCAACTGTGATGATGGAAGGATTGCGATTTTGGACTATTTCTCCAAAGCCTTTCCCAATGTGATTTTTGCACAACCAGAAGCTGAAATCACTTTTGCAGCAAAATCACCAAAACCAATTTATCACACGGTCGAAGCAGGAGAAAGCTGGTTTAAAATCAAAAAAATCGCACAAGAAAAAGTTAATAAAGAAATCACAATCAATGATTTATACACATGGAATAACATTCCAAAAGCTAAACGAAACAAATTAAAAATTGGTGAACGAGTTGTTATTGGCTTTGAATAGTCAAGTTATATGTTTCCATCAACCGTCAGCCGTCAACCGTAAAAACATGAAGAATTTAATAATTATCGCATTGTTTTTTATTGGCTTTACGCCAACAAATGCTCAACAAATTCACGCAATATTGGCTGGTTCTACCAATGTTTCCGACATTGGAAAAGGCTGTGAAATTTCTATTAAAAAAATGGAAAGTGCCTTAGAATACATCGAAGCTCAAACAGGAATTGATGTGAAAATTATAAAAATTACTGGAAATAAATTTACAAAAGATAATATCATTCAAGAGATAAATAATCTCAATCCTAAAGCAGATGATGTTGTGTTTTTCTTCTCTACGAGTCACGGATTTAATTACAATGATATGCCTTCTCAATACGCTTTTATCTCTGCACATCCGACCAAAAATGAAATGTCGAGACGAGAATTACAAGTGTTCGGTTTGTCATTAGAACAAGAAGTTTATCAGCCTTTACGTGACAAAGGTGCGAGGTTAACAATTACGTTGGCGGAAGCTTGTAACACAGTCGTGGACATCGCTGCACCTTCTTCGTATCAGGTAATGAATGTGAATATTCCGAAACGATTGAAAGAGTTATTTTTAGAACAAAAAGGTGGCGTAATTGCGTCAAGTAGTCAAATAAATCAACGTTCGTGGACAGATGAAGAAAATGGTGGAATCTATACCAATATGTTTATCGAAGCAATGAATACGGTAATTACAGATTCTAAAAAAGCGACTTGGGACGATGTAATGACTAAAACCAACGAATACACAAAAAACTACGCTGCAAGTGAAGGTATCAGAGGTGGACAAAATCCAATATCAGAAACGGATGTAAATAAACATGATAGAAATAATCGCAACCAAAATAGAACAACTACAAATCGTAGACCTGAACCTGTTTTAGTAGATACACCAATTAAATTAATTGAAGAAGAAGAAACAAAAAAGACGACATCAAAAAAGAATGATTATGTCGCTCCGAAGGTGAAAGTGAAAAGAAAAAAAGGGGAAAATATTCCTTTCTAATAAACGGTTTTCCTATAAAAATAATTTTGAACCACAAAAGGCACATAAGTATCAAAAGTGTTTTCACAAAAGTTATTTTATTTTCACTCTTTTGTGAATTCCTTTTGTGGTTCAAATAATACAATTTTTACACGTTTAATTTTTTATACGGAAGTCGTTCTTTCTAATAGAATGAACTCAATCAAAAAATCAATTAAAAAGCAAACATAACGTTACGCACAACACTGGAAGTCTTGAATGTGAGTAACCTTATGTTGTACATAAGGAAAACATGAAAAACACACTACTTATCATAACGCTTTTACTAAGTTTTACAACAACAATTTTCGCTCAACAAATCACAGGAACAACTGGAAAAATCTGGTATCATGAACAAGTAATTTATGCAAATATCGTGGACAAAGGGGTTTTAGTAATTGATAATAAAAATCCAAAACAACCAAAGAAATTAGGTTTTATTGAAATACCTGGTAACGTTGATATTGCTGTCGTTGATAAGATTTTGATTGCTAATAATTTCGATGATTTGATAACGATTGATATTTCTAAATTAGATAAAATTAGTAATAAAAAAATCCTACGTCGTTTTGATGGAATATTTCCACAACACGGTACTGGAAGCGAAAAAATTGATTGGATAGAACCGACAAAAAAACAATGGAAGTCAAGCGGAACAGCGATGGCAAGTAGTAGTAATTCGGTTGGTGGTTCGATGGCTTGTTTGACGATTGTTGGTAAACAATTATATGCGATTAATGGCGAAGAAATTCATAGTTTCAATATTTCAAATCCTAAAAAAGTATCACAAAACAAAGATGTTGTAAAAATCAAAGGCGACAATATCGAAACGATATTTAGTACCGATGACAAGTTATTTATTGGTGCTCAAAAAGGAATGTATATCTATGGTTTAGATAATCCGAAAGCACCAAATTTAGTTGGAATGTACGAACATACGGAAAGTTGTGATCCTGTTGTGGTCGAAGGTAACCGAGCTTATATCACGCTTCGTGACGGAACAGAATGTAACCGTAAAATCAACCGTTTGGAAATTATTGATATTTCAAATCCAAAACGTCCAAAACGAATTAGTTCAACTAAAACAACACATCCTTATGGTTTAGCGGTTGATTGTGGTTATGTGTATTTGTGTGATGGTGAAGCTGGTTTGAAAGTCGTTGATGCAACAAATCCTCGTCGTCCGCAGTTGGAACAACAACTAAAAGAGATCCAAAATACATATGATATAATTGCATTGCAGCGTGAAAAAATTTTGATTTTGGTCGGCGATGGACAATTGATTCAATATAATTATACGAAAAAAACGGATTTGAAGAAGTTGAGTAAAATCAGCATCAACTTGTAGGCAAACGGTATTGCCTTTTCCAATGTCTGGTTCATGATTCGGACGCAAAATAACACTGATTTTTTATTTCAATATGAAATCATTTTTTTAGTGAACGTCTAAAAATCATCCGTGTATTAAAAATTAATAATCAACTAAAAATATGGTTTTTTGACAATTTGGGTGATTAGGATTGAATACAAGTTTTTGTGTATCCATCAACACATCAACACAAATAACGATTTTGAAAAAGTAGAAATCTTATCGTTTACCACCCAAATTATCAAAGAGCCAAAATTATTAAAGAACGTGTTAAATAAGTGAGGTAATAATACCTTGTCGCTGAAATTTGTGGCAAGGTATTTTTTAATAATTATCAAACATTAAAAACTCGTCCGTCAATCGCTAAATCCGTTTTTTTAAATACTTCTCTGGCTTGTGCCAATAATACATCTAAATCCTTATAACGAGGTGAAAAATGTCCAATAATCAAACGCTTAGTTTTGGCTTTTTGAGCAATAATTGCTGCTTGACGAGCCGTAGAATGTGTATCACGTTCTTGTAAATCTTCTAATTTCTCATCGCCAAAAGTTGCTTCATGATACAATAAATCTACCGCTTGAATTTGTGATAAAATCGTTTCAGTATAAGCAGTATCGGAACAAAACGCATAACTTCTCGGTGTTTTTGCGGCTTTTGTCAATTCATTATTTGTAATAACTTTTCCATCTGTAGTCGTAAAATTTCCACCTTTTTTAATCGCAGGAATATGTTGATAAGGAATGTTATATTTTTGAATCGCTTCCTTTTTCATATTTCGAGGTCGTTCTTTTTCTTTGAACAAAAAACCCGCTGTTGGTACATCGTGTTTTAGTGGAATAGTAGTTACGGTAAGATCTTCGTTATCCAAAAGTAATGTTGGTTCGGTCGATTGATGCACATGAAAATGCAGCGGATATAATATTTTCCGAACATTTGTATATTTTATAAAAGCTTCTACAAACTCTTTTACGCCTTCTGGGCAATGAATATGTAACGGAGCAACTCTTCCTAATAGACCAAATGAACCAATCACTCCTGGCAAACCCAAAATATGATCGCCATGAACATGACTAATAAAAATATGATTGATTTTACTCGCCTTGATTCGATATTTTCGTAGTTGAGCCTGTGTTCCTTCTCCACAATCAATAAGGTAATATTTCTCATTAATATTCAAAACTTGCGAAGTCGTAAATAATCCGTTTGCAGGATAAGCTGCACTACAACCTAATATTGTAATTTCAAATTTCAAGTGATGCCTTTTTATTAAAAATCATGAACAAGCAAAATTTTATGTAAGATGACACATAAAATTAAGTATCGTTTATATTGCAATTATTTCAAATAATTTATTCAAAAGTAGGAACAAAATATTGAAAGTATCTACAATATTAATTTAAAAACACTTTAATTGTTCAATACAAAACTAATTCGTGTGGACTTGTTTTTGGTACTCGTTTAATGATTTTTCGTGCTTCCAAATCTAATTTTACACTAACAATATACCAAACAACTTTCCCATCAAAATCTGTCAATTCTTCAACCGCCAAATCGGATAGTTTCGAGTAAGAAATTTGTCCGTATATTTCGATGGTTTTAATGATAAAATTACGAATCGTATCGTACTTAGTTTCGAGAATATTTACGCCTTTTTTACCTTTTGGATGTAAGGTTAAAATTCTGTCATCATTCATAATTATAAAATTTAGTGGTAAACTATGATTTTTAAAATAGTTCAAAAAACCTTATTTCTAAACTATTCAAAATCAGATAGTTTAAAAAAATATAGATTTCCAAAACTATAATTTTTTTTATAGTTTTTTACGATATTTTTATTGGATTTTTAATAAAAACAACAAACATTTGTTAGAAATTAGTCGTTACAAAGATAGAATTATAGTAACAAAAGTGATATTCAAAAATATCATTATACAAAAAAACTAAAAGCAAAATTTCGATAAATTATGGAAGATTTAATGGTAAAATCAGCAGTCTTAAAAGGCGGAGAATTTTTGGTAAAAGAAACAAATCCTTCGGATGTTTTTACGCCAGAAGATATGAATGAGGAACAGCAAATGATTTTGGAAATGTGTTTGGAGTTCGTAAAAAACGAAGCTCAAACCGTTGCTCCAAAAATTGAAAATCAAGTTCCATTATTAAATAAAGCAGCAGAATTAGGTTTATTATCTTCTCACATTCCGGAAGCTTATGGCGGAATGCAAATGGATAATAATACGAATACCGTAATTCTAAGCGGTTTAGGTGGAGCTGGCGGCTCATTCACGACTTCATTTGCTGCACATACAGGAATCGGAATGTTACCGATTTTATATTATGGTACAGAAGAACAAAAGCTAAAATATTTACCAGGATTAGGAAATGGAGAACTGAAAGCATCTTATTGTTTGACTGAACCGAGTGCTGGTTCTGATGCTTTGTCAGGAAAAACTCGTGCAGACCTTTCGGAAGATGGAACGCATTATATCGTTACTGGTCAGAAAATGTGGATTTCAAACGCTGGTTTTGCAGATGTTTTGATTGTATTCGCACAAGTTGATGGCGATAAATTTACAGGTTTTGTCGTTGATGCGAAGTCAGAAGGCATCACTTTAGGTGCAGAAGAGGACAAAATGGGAATCAAAGGTTCTTCGACTCGTCAAGTATTTTTTGAGAACGTAAAAGTTCCTGCGACAAATGTTTTGGGTGAAGTTGGAAAAGGTCACTTGATTGCTTTCAATGTCTTAAATGTTGGTCGTTTCAAATTAGGTGCATTGTGTATCGGTGGTATGAAAGATTCGATTTCTGGAGCGACAAAATATGCAAATGAACGTATTCAGTTCAAGCAACCAATTTCTAATTTTGGTGCAATTCAATATAAATTGGCAGAACAAACGATTAAAACGTATACCTTAGAAAGTGCGGTTTATCGTGTGTCAAACTTGATGCAAGAAAAACGTGAAATGTTGAAAGAACAAGGGAAATCTTACTCCGATGCATTGTTAGAATCAGCAGAAGAATATGCAATCGAATGTGGATTATTGAAAGTTTTGGGTTCGGAAGGATTGGATTATGTCGTTGATGAATCGGTTCAGATTCACGGTGGAAATGGTTTCTCAGAAGAGTATAAAGCTGCAGCTGGTTATCGTGATGCACGTATCAATCGTATTTACGAAGGTACAAACGAAATCAATCGTATGTTAATGGTCAATATGTTGTTGCGTCGTGCAATGAAAGGCAAAATTAATATTACAGACGCTGCTTGGGCAGTTCAAAAAGAATTGTCATCAATGCCAAATTTTGATGGAATTGATGGAGATTTTGCGATGGAACAAAAAGCGGTTAAAAACTTCAAGAAAGTGGCTTTAATCGTAGCTGGTGCAGCCGTAAAATATCAAATGGATGGCAAAATCAACTTGCGTGACGAACAGGAAATTATGATGAATGTCGCTGATATTATGACCGAATTGTATGCTGCTGAATCTGTTTTGTTACGTGTTCAGAAGTTAGCGATGACAAAATCACACGATGAAATCGCAAATCAAATCAACATCATGAAAGTGTTATTCAATGATGCAAATGATAAAGTAGCGAAGTTTGCAAAAGATGCATTGGCTTCATTTGCAGAAGGCGATGAGTTGAGCATTATGTTAATGGGCGTAAAACGCTTTACAAAGTTAGCTCCTGTAAATGTGAAAAAAGCTCGCCGTGAAATTGCGAAAGCATTGATTGAAGCAAATGAATATTGTTTCTAATATAGATATTGGGATTTTTAGTCATCAGTTGACTTTGAGTCAACTGATGACTTTGTTATGATAAAAATTAGATAAAAAAGTGGATAGATAAACTTCGGTTGGTCTGTTCACTTTTTTAGTTTGTAGAAGTATTTATGCTATACTTTTTGTTCATCATATTTAAAAGTTGAAATTCGCAATGATTTATTGATTAATCAATTTGATAAATAATTGTTGTAATCTTCAAGATTTTTATTTTATAAAACACCAAAAGACCCATTTTCTTACATCTTAATAATAAAAACCAAAAAAAGACGATATAAGAGAAATCGTAACTTCAATCATAAATAAAAACAGCACTAATAATGAAAACAAAAACGCTATTATTTCTACTATTCAGTTTGATATTCAATGCTGCAATAGCTCAAGAAAACAAAGAAGACAAAACATTATCACCGTATTTTTTCGTACAATCTGATGATAAATCGGTTGACCAATTACCATTATTACATACAGATGCTGACGTAAATATCGCTGGTGTAATTGCTAATGTGAAAGTAACACAATTGTATAAAAACAATGGCAAAAAACCGTTGGAAGCGATTTATATGTTTCCTGCTTCGACTCGTGCTGCTGTTTACGATATGAAAATAACGATTGGCAAACGCATTGTTCAAGCCAAAATTGAGAAAAAGGAAAAAGCACGAGCAGATTACGAAAAAGCGAAAGACGAAGGTAAAACAGCGTCGCTTTTGGAACAACAAACACCCAATGTTTTCCAAATGAATGTAGCGAATATTTTGCCTGGCGACACGATAATAGTTGAGTTATTTTATACTGAATTATTAGTACCAGAAGAAGGTGTTTATGAATTTGTTTATCCGACTGTTGTTGGGCCTCGATATTCAAATGAACCGAAAACGGCAGAAAAGCCAAAAGATCAATATGCCGAAAATCCATATTTAAATGAAGGCAAAAAACCGAATTACACATTCGATATTAATACAACTATTCGAGCAGGAATTCCAATTAAAAATATCACTTCGACTTCACATAAGGTTGATATTCAGTTTGGTAGTAAGTCAGATGCTGTGATTAAATTAAACGAAAAATCGTTTAGTGGAAATAAAGATTATGTCTTGCAATATCGCTTAAAAGGTGATAAAATCGAAAATGGTTTGGTTTTATACGAAGGCGAAGAAGAGAACTTTTTCTTAATGATGATGCAGCCGCCAAAACGTATTGAAACGACTACGATTCCAAAACGGGAATACATTTTTATCGTTGATGTTTCGGGTTCGATGCGAGGTTTTCCATTGACGGTTTCTAAGGAATTGATGACCAACTTAATCGGTGATTTGCGACCAACCGATATTTTTAATGTAATGGTTTTTGCAGGAACATCTGGAACGCTTTGGGAAGAATCAAAATCGGCAAACAAAACGAACTTACAAGATGCATTGACACAAATTGACGGATTACGAGGAAGTGGCGGAACGGAGATTTATCCAGCATTGCAGAAAGCATTGGCAATGAAACAAAACGATGAATATTCTCGAACTTTCGTAACGATAACTGATGGTTATGTAACGGTTCGTGATGAAGTATTTGAATTGATTCAGAATAATTTGGGTGAAGCAAATTTCTTTACGTTCGGAATCGGTTCGAGTGTGAATCGTGATTTAATTGAAGGAATGGCGAGAATTGGTTTTGGTGAACCGTTTATCGTATTGAATAAAGGAGAAGCAAGTGAAAAAGCGGAGAAATTCCGTCAATATATTCAGTCGCCAGTTTTGACTGGAATTAATGTGAAATTCGATGGTTTTGAAGTATATGATGTTGAGCCGAGAGCTGTTCCCGATTTGATGGCAGAACGTCCGCTCATCATTTTTGGTAAATATAAAGGAAATGCTAATGGTAAAATCGCCATCACAGGAACAACTGGAAATGGTAATTTTAGCGAAAGCGTAAAAGTAAAATCGGCACAAGTTTCCGAAGAAAATATTGCGTTACGAACACTTTGGGCAAGACACAAAATTCAGTTGTTAGATGATTATGGAGCGATTTATCGTTATGGTGGAAATAGCGATGAACGCATAAAAGAAACCACAGCATTAGGTTTGAAATATAATTTATTGACAAAATATACGTCGTTCGTAGCGATTGATAAAGAGATTCGTGCTGATGGCGAAGTTGTTACGGTAAAGCAACCGTTGCTGATGCCAGAAGGTGTGAGTGATGCAGCAGTTGGTGGAAATATGCCAGCGAGTTATTCGATGTCGAGAGCCAGAAAGCCTTCAGGTGCAGTTGGTTCACCAGCACCTAAAATGCGAGCGAAACCGAAGTCGAAACCAATGCCAAAACCTAAGCCAAAGCCGAAAAAGGAAAGCGTTGAGCGAATATTTCAGGTTGTAGAAGAAATGCCAATGTTTCCTGCTTGTGATTCTTTGACAAAGTATTCAGAACGAAAAGCTTGTGCTGATAAAGCAATGCTGGAGTTTATTTATGCGAATTTGAAGTATCCAGAAATTTTAAGAGAAAGTGCTGTTGAAGGAATTGTTGTCGTGAGTTTTGTTGTCAAAAAAGACGGAACGATTTCAGATATAAAAATTCTTCGAGATATTGGTGGAGGTTGTGGAGATGAAGCGGTTCGAGTGATAAAGTTGATGCCAAAATGGATTCCAGGACGACAACGTAATCAAGCGGTTGATGTGCAAATTAATTTGCCTATTCGGTTTCGATTGGAATAATTAAAGATATATCAAATGGTGTCGGTTTTTAAAACCGACACCGTTTTTTACTAAAACTTAAATCTTCCGTTCAATCACATCTCGCAACGCATACGAAACATCATCATACAAAAACTTAAATCCGGTATTTTCAATTTTATTAGAACATAATCGAACGCCATCTAATACGATAGAAGACATTTCGCCCATTGCCAAACGCATGACCATCGCAGGTGCAGGAAGTAAAACGGCGGACTTGCCCATTCCTTCGCCTATCGCTTCCGCTAAACGTTTGTTGGTCACAGGGTTTGGAGCGACTGCATTATAAACGCCACTAACTTTCTCATTTTCAATAGCATGAATAAACATATTCGCCAAATCGTCAATATGAATCCAAGAATAATATTGGTCGCCAGAACCAAAATAAGTTCCGATTCGTGCCTTATAAGTAGGCAACATTTTTTCTAAAGCACCTCCTAATGTCGATAAAACAATTCCGATACGAAGCTGTGCAACTCGGTCTGTAACATCCTCAAAACCAGCATTTGCAGCCTCCCATTTTTCAACAACTTCTACTAAAAAACCGCTACCTTTTGAAGCCGATTCATCTAATAATTGTCCACCTCTATCACCATAATATCCAGATGCAGACGCACAAACGACGGCTTTTGGGCGTTTGCCGATTTCTTTGAGTTTTTGTTGTAATAATGCACCACTTTTTACACGACTATCAATGATGACTTGCTTTCGCTTCTTCGTCCAAGATTTATCCGCAACACCAGCACCAGCCAGATGCACAATATAATCCGCTTGTTCTAATGCACGATTATCAATTTCACCTTTATCAATATCCCATTTGTAAGCAGGAAAAGTAGAGTTCATATTCTCTTTTCTACTTAGATAAATAACTTTATAACCTCGTTCCTTTAAGCTTCTACTCAATCTGCTTCCGACTAAGCCAGTTCCTCCAGTGATAAGTATGGTTTGCATATTTGATAGTTTTTTATCGGTGATTTTTGTTTATTAATAAGCACTTTCTAAATAAATAATTATTACGAATTTAAGACAATTCTAAAAACAATAGGTTCAAGATTTCGAGTAAAACCATCATTTAATTGAGTAAAATCCCTTTTTCATCCAAAAAAAATAATTCACTGTTAAATAATGTTTAATATAAAGGTCTTTTACGGGTTTCGTGTTGCGGATTGTGGGTTTGACGAATTGACACCAGTTTTGTTCTTTAGGTTATTTATTACCTATTCCCTTAAAATTGGAACATTCACAATCTGTCGTCAATTCGTCAAACTCGTAACTCGCAACTCGCAACACGAAACACAAAATCAACTATGAAACGATTAATTTACTTATTTATCTGTTGTTTATCAATAACAGTTTACGGTCAAAAGTCCTTTTCGACAGGCACATTTCAAAATTTAGAAAGCTACCAACTTATGGGAAGTGCAAAAATCATTGATGGCGATTTGAGTCTAACCCGAGCTGATGAATGGGTCGCAGGTGCTTGTTGGTATCATAAAAAGGTTTTAGTACAATATGGATTTGAAACCGAATTCCAATTTAAAATTGATCAAAATGGCGGATGGCAAGAAAAAGGTGCGGATGGAATTGCATTTGTAATCAGTAACGACCCGAAAGGATTTAAGGTTGGCGATTTAGGTGAAGGCATTGGTTATCAAGGTATTTCAAACTGTTTAGTTATAGAATTTGATACTTTTGATAATCAAGAAGGTGGCGATAATCACATTAGCATTCACAACAATGGACGTGGTAAGGTTACTCGATTTAACAATCATTCTTTGGGCAGAAACCATAAAATTCCAGAACTACAAAATACCGTTCGTAAAGCAAAAATCACCTACGATTTCAAATATATTCGGGTGTATATTGATGGAACATTATATCTAAAAAAAGAAGTACATTTAGAAAAAAAGATGAAACTCAGTAAAGGGAAAGCATATATTGGTTTCACTTCGTCAACTGCTGGTGCGTATTCTCGTCATCGTATTTTGAATTGGAAATGGAAACGTGAAAAGAAGATATTGGCAACGATTCCAGAATCTAAACTTGAACCTACTTGGTTAATAGCTACTAATCACAACGATTTTACATATCGTCTTTATGACTATAATTTTTATCCATTTCGTTCAACAAAAAGAAAAGAACGATTGAACTATGATTTAGAGGCAGTCTTTAGACGAAAAAGTAGTTATATTGAATCTACTTATATGCTGTATTATCACATAACTTAATTGTTTTAGACAATTTATAAAACAATGTACGCTGTAGATTATTATTAACTTATGGAAGAACACGAGCATCATCACGAACATCATCACGAACATGGTAGCAAACGGCAAACTGCTTTTGTATTAATTTTATTTATTATTTTAATAATAATCGGTTTGTATCTTGGATTAACATGGAAATAATAATTTAAGGGTCGGAAGCTTTGAAAGCATCCGACCCTTTTAATAAATAAAAAAAGTGAAAAATTTAATTATAATTTAAGTTTATGTTTTAAATTTAACTTGTACATTTGATACGTAATCCGAAGTTCCAGCTTCGGAAAAGAACTTTTTTAGTAAAATACGAAGCAGGAGCTTCATACTACGAAATGCTATGCAATTTGAATCAAAAAGAGTAAGTAAAAAGAAGCAAATTGAGCTTTATAAAGCATTACTTTTTCCTCGTATGATTGAGGAAAAGATGTTGATATTATTACGTCAAGGACGAATTTCTAAATGGTTTGGCGGAATCGGTCAAGAAGCGATTTCTGTCGGTGCAACAATGGCATTGGAAGACGACGAAATCATCTTTCCGATGCATCGAAATTTAGGTGTTTTCACAACTCGAAAAATTCCATTCGAACGATTGTTTTCACAATGGCAAGGCACAAGTTCTGGTTTTACAAAAGGTCGTGACCGTTCGTTTCACTTCGGTACAATGGATTATAATGTTGTCGGAATGATTTCGCATTTAGGTGCTCAATTGGCTTTAGCGGATGGCGTTGCATTGGCGAATAAAATCGGAAAAGAACAAAAGGTTACAATTGCATTTACTGGTGAAGGCGGAACAAGTGAGGGCGATTTTCATGAAGCCTTAAATGTCGCTTCTGTTTGGCAGTTGCCTGTTATTTTTATTATTGAAAATAATGGCTACGGACTTTCTACACCGACGAGCGAACAATATAACTGTAAAGACTTAGCAGACAGAGCGTTAGGTTATGGTATGAAATCGCACATTATTGATGGAAATAATGTATTAGAAGTGTATAATACGATTTCTAAAATTGCGAAAAGCTTACGTAAAAACCCTGAACCTGTTTTGGTAGAATGTAAAACGTTCAGAATGCGAGGTCACGAAGAAGCTTCTGGCACAAAGTACGTTCCTAAAGAATTGATGGAATATTGGGCGGAAAAAGATCCGATTACTAATTATGAAAAACACTTAATTGAAGCCGACATATTGAGCGAAAGCGACATCAAAACGATTCGTACAAATTATAAAAAAGAAATCAACGAAACGCTCAAAAAGGCGTATGAAGATGAACCTGTAACGGTTGATTTAGCGACCGAATCACAAGATATTTACGCCCCTTTCGAATATAAAGAAACACTTCCTGCGACAACTTCAACAACTGAAAAACGCTTTATTGATGCGATTTCTGACGGATTGCGTCAAGCGATGGAAAAATACGACAACTTGGTTTTGATGGGACAAGATATTGCAGAATATGGTGGCGTTTTCAAAATTACGCAAGGTTTTTTGGAGCAATTCGGTCACGATAGAGTTCGTAATACACCGATTTGCGAAAGCGTGATTGTCGGTGCTGGTTTGGGTTTGAGTTTGAAAGGTTATAAAGCAATGGTCGAAATGCAGTTTTCGGATTTCGTGACTTGTGGCTTCAATCAGATTGTCAATAACTTGGCGAAAGTGCATTATCGCTGGGGACAAAACGCAGATGTTGTGATAAGAATGCCAGCTGGTGCTGGTGTCGCTGCTGGTCCTTTTCACTCACAAACGAACGAGGCTTGGTTTACACATACACCAGGTTTGAAAGTCGTCTTTCCATCAAATCCACAAGATGCAAAAGGTTTGCTTTTGGCTGCTTTTGAAGATCCAAATCCTGTGTTGTTTTTTGAACATAAAGCGTTGTATCGCAAAATTTCAGCGGAAGTTTCGGACGATTATTTTACAGTCGAAATTGGTAAAGCTGCGATTGCGAAAGCTGGTTCAAAAGCAACAATCATTACGTATGGAATGGGCGTTCATTGGGCACTCGAAACGGTGGATGAAATGAATATTGACGTTGAAATTATTGATTTACGAACGCTTCAACCAATTGATTATGAAACAATTGCGACAAGCATTAAGAAAACAAATCGTGTAATTTTATTACATGAAGATGTAGAATTTGGTGGAATCGGTGGCGAAATTTCAGCTTATATTTCGGAGTATTTATTTGAATATTTGGACGCTCCTGTGATGCGTTGTGCAAGTATCAATACGCCAGTTCCCTTTAATGCAAAATTGGAAAAACAGTTTTTGGCAACTCGAACTTTAAAGGAAAAATTGGAAAAATTATTGGCATTTTGATTAAAATAAAGTGATTTTTTGAATTGTTTTGTAGAAACACTCAAATTTTTCAGAGAACCAACAAAACAACAAAAGGGAAGCATTGAGCTTCCCTTTCATTTAAATTCTTTCCGACTATAATCGAAACATCTTATTTTACCTTATTCACAACGGCTTTAAAACCTTCTGCGTTGTTCATAGCCAAATCGGCTAAAACTTTACGGTTCAATTCGATGTCATTTTGCTTTAACTTATGGATGAATACAGAGTAAGACAAACCTTCTTGTCTTGCCGCTGCGTTAATACGTGTGATCCATAAGCGGCGGAAAGTGCGCTTTTTAGCTTTACGGTCACGATAAGCATAACCTAAGGCTTTCTCTACAGCGTTCTTTGCAACAGTATAAACTTTTGAACGAGCACCGAAGTAGCCTTTTGCTTGCTTCATGATTTTTTTGCGTCTTCTACGTGACGCAACTGAATTAACGGAACGTGGCATTGTTCACAATTTTAAATTAATAAAAAATAAATTTTACATACAAAGTAAGTCTTTCACTAAACCTTCATCGCATTTCTTAACGATTGCAGAGTGACGTAGTCTTAACTTTGCCTTCTTTGTTTTCGTACGCATTTGATGGCGTGCGAAAGCATGATTACGTTTGATTTTTCCAGAACCCGTTACTTTAAAACGTTTCTTAGCACTGGAATTAGTCTTCATCTTAGGCATAATCCTATAATTTTAAAAATAAAACGGCTGCAAAGATAAATTTTTATTTCTAATTATCTCAATTATTTTTAGTTTTTTCAATCAACTTCAACACAAGAAAATGTTTCTAATTATTTCATTATAGATATTAGGCGTTCTCAATATTTATTTGATACCTACTATTTTAAACAAAAATGCTAAAGTTATTCTAAAACAGAAACGCTCAATATTTCCAAAGAAATATTGAGCATTTTCCGTTAAATGAACGTAGCGAATATCCGTCAGTGAAGCGTCTATCAACCGTTTATTCCATAGATTTCAACGCAGCATCAATCATTTTATCATCTTGATTCATGATGTAAAAATAACCTGTATCTTGAAAAACTTGACGAGCAAAATAAGCCTTTATACGTTGTTGTACATTGCTTTTGGCTTTCGCCAATTCTGTAGTATTGATTTTTAAATCTCCTTCTTCATTTTTAACGTAAGTAATAAATTTATTAAACATTGCATCCGTTACATTAAATTGATTGCTTAAAACTTGAACCGTTTCATGTTTTGTCAATTCACTTTCTAATTCGCCATATTCCGAATAAACGAATTGTGGAATATATTGTAATGCAGTCGTATAAAAATCGTTAGAATACAATGTCGTATCTATCGGAATAAACACATCAGGCATAATTCCACCGCCACCATAAACAACTCTACCTTCGGCAGTATAAAATTTCGTTGTATCTCCAACACTCACACTGTCTTGATTCATCAATTCACCATTTTTAAAACGGTTATAAGCTTCTTCACCATAAGCGTCCATATCATCATAAGGTTTTTGAATCGAACGACCAGAAGGCGTATAATATCTTGCAACAGTCAAACGCAGTGCAGAACCATCACTTAAATCATATTGCTCTTGTACCAAGCCTTTTCCGAACGAACGCCTTCCTATAATTGCACCTCTATCATGATCTTGAACTGCACCTGCCAAAATCTCACTTGCAGAAGCAGAACCTTCATCAATTAATACGGCAACTTTATCCAATGGAAATAATTGACGACCAGTTGATTTATAATTATTACGAGCATAAGTACGACCTTCTGTATACACCAACAATCGACGTTCTTCAAATAGTTGATCAAGCATCTTAGTTGCTGCCGTTAAGTAACCACCAGGATTTCCTCGCAAATCAATCACTAAATTTTGTAACCCATCATTTGTCATTGCTTCCAGTTTCTCCATAAACTCTCGGTAAGTTGTACCACTAAAGCGATTTACTTTTATATATCCAGTCGCTTCATTTAACATATAAGCAGCATCAACACTGTATAATGGAATCACATCACGAGTAATCGTGTAATCAATAATTTTCTTATTTTTTCCACGTTGAATACCGATTTTCACCTTCGAACCCTTTTTACCTTTCAGCTTATCAATCACGCCATCGGTTGTAATTTCAATTCCTGCGACAACGGAATCTTCAATCATTACGATTTTATCACCGGTCAAAACGCCCAACTTATCTGCTGGACCGCCCGAAATCGGTGTAACAACAAAAATCGTATCATTCAAAACCGTGAATTGAATTCCAACACCTTCAAATTTTCCATCCAACTCTTCGTTCACCGCTTGTAGTCGAGCGGCAGGAATATAACTTGAGTGTGGATCCAACTCTTTCAAAATATTATTAATAGCAGTTTCCACCAATTCCTCACGATTTGTTTCGTCCACATATTTGGACTCAATCAATCGCAATAGTTCTTCAATAGAACCAGGTTTTCCACTCAAACTTTGTGTTTGTGCGTCTCCATCTTGTATTTTAAACCCCAGCAACATTCCAATTACCAAAATAAAAGACAACAACAACGGCAACCATATATTTAACCTTTTCATCGGATCCGGTTTTTTGTAATCACTCATTTTTATTAAGTATTAAATATGAAGTATTAACTATTAATTATCAACTAATAGTTATTTATATTTGTAATTATTGATTCAAAAAAATTAGTCCTTTACAATCGAACTGTATTTATTAACAATATAGGAATATAACAGTTCAGCAATTTATTAAAAATGCACTTAATTGCAGATAGCGGCTCGACAAAAACAGCTTGGCGACTTATAGATGGCGAAAATACAATTATTCCATTAGAAACAATTGGATATAGTCCGCAATATGTTACAACTAATGAAATGATTGATGATTTGATGAAAGTCTTTGTTCCACAATTGCCTGTTTTGACAAAGGATATTTCTAAAATTTCCTTTTATGGAACGGGTTGTTCTACGCTTCGAACGGTTAGTATTATACAATTAGCTTTAGAAAATGTCTTTGAGAAAGCAACAATCGACGTGAATCACGATTTGTTAGGTGCAGCAAGGGCTTTGTGCGGACATTCGCCTGGAGTTGCTTGTATTTTGGGAACTGGTTCAAATTCTTGTTTGTACGACGGCAAATTTATTACCGATAATATTCCATCGGTCGGTTTTATGTTAGGTGACGAAGGAAGCGGCGGATATTTGGGAAAAAAACTGGTTCGAGCGTATTTTTATCGAGAATTACCACAGGATTTAGAGATGGCTTTCGCCAAAAAATATCAACTGACTCGGGACGATATGTTGTTGAATGTCTATAAGAAACCTGCTCCAAATCGGTATTTGGCGAGTTATACTAAGTTTTTGAGCGAACATTTGAATCATCCGTTTATTTGGCAATTTGTAAAAAATGGCTTTCAAGATTTCTTAAATGCAATGGTTTTGAAATATGATAATATTGAATGTTTACCAATTAATTTTTTAGGTTCAATTGCCGTACATTTTGAGGCTGTTTTAAAAGAAGTTCTGATAGAAAATAAATTACAATTTGGTCGAGTTATTGATAATCCTGTGGATGAATTGGTGAAGTATCACTTGTGAATTGATTCTACTACTTTTCAATTAATTCTATTTCAATTCCTTGTAATTCTTGACGATTTTCTAAGGTTTCTATTAGTAATTTTGAATCTCGAATGACCGTTATTTCAGTAGAAGAATGTCGAAATAATTCTATTTTATCACCATCATTCAATAAAACCTCCAACTTAATTTTTGCTTTATCTGGTTTAATTAAAAACTTATTTACATCAGTCAAATCAACACTTTTCCGATAATTATTAATTTCATTTTTATTAAAAATAAATTCCGTCCATTTACTGGAATCAGTTTTTGAAACTAAAATCAGTTGATTTGGAATTGTCTTAATCTGAATATCCGAATAAGCTGGTAACATTGAGTTTTTAGATTTAAAACTCAATATTTCTCCTTCTGATAATTTTCGATTTTCTAATAACTCTAAATCTAATAATTCCACAATTCCATCAATAACCGTTGTCAAATCGTCGCTTGTTTTTAGCGTAAATTTTCCGAATTTTTGACCACGATTTGAAATGTAAATATTAAAACTTTTTTTTTGGGAAATAACTGTTAAATCAATAAAGTATGGCGGAGGGAAAACGGTATTAGCTAATTCCGATTCTTTTGGAATTAACAATTTGGGTAAATTATTTCCTTGAGTAATTAACGGATCTGAATTATACTTTTGCATTATACCAATAATAATCTGCATTACATAAATCAAAAAAAATGCTATTAACCAAGCGAATTCTTCAATATTAATAGAATATCCAATCATCAATATAAGTAGAAAGAAAATAGCTCCATAAAACCAAACTATCCAATGTTCCAAAGTATCAATATTCAATTGATTCTCTGTCCTCACAATTTCAGCCTTTGTCAACTTATCCCAAATCCACATCAATTTTACAATTATAAATGGTTAATAAAATCAATCTAAAAAACTAAATATTTTCCGTCATGCTGAACTTGTTTCAGTATCTCCCAAACGTAAGAAAACAAAGTTCAAAACGTCAACAAAATATGCGGTCTTCCTAAAAATCTTAAACAATTAGTTCACAATCAAACCAACATTCCACAAAGCCAAAGTTTTAGATTTATCCAAATGTTGGTTTGCTGGTGAACCGATATTACAAGTTGATTTGGACGACAAATTTTACTTTTTTCCTTGTTCCGCTTTTCGTCTTAAATGTTTAGGAGATTCCGACCTTCGTCGGAATGACGGAAAGTCTTGAGGAGAAACAATCATATCACCGAAGTTTCGAGATACCGATAAAATCGGCACAATCAGCAAAGCGACACAATCATACAATCAATCCTTCTTAAAATACTTTCGTTTCCGATTCATAAATTGTACTGCTTTTTCGATTCCATCAGGCGTTAACGGATGCATTTCAAAAATCGAACGCAAGTAAGGAACAGTATCCGACATTTCCCAAAATCGAGTGCTTAATGGATTTAGCCAAGCCGTTCGAGGAAAACGTTTAGCGATTTTTTGCCAATCTGCCAAACTTCGATTGTTCAATTCATAAGGTGCCATATCAGCATCACCAATGATAAAAATACTATGATTATCGTTTTCTTTTAGGATTTTTTCGACAGGAATTAAGTTTCTTCGAGCAGCTTCGGCATAAACACCACCATAAATAGTATTATGAAAATAGTACACTTTCAAGTCGTGTGTAAAACGAGTTTTCATCTTTGAAAACAACTTCTGAATGCTACGAATATACGGTGACATCGAATAACCACCATTATCAATCAACAACATGACTTGTATCTTCTGTTCCTTTTTTTCCTTTTGTATCGGTAGAAATAATCCACCCATTTTTACGCCTTCCTTTATCGTATTCGGAATATCCAAGTACATGTCAGACGCTTCATCTTCAATGCCTTTTAGTGTTGCTAAAGCTGCATCAATATTATTATCACTTAAAATCGCATTCGTATCGGCAGGATAATAATTTGGATCACCAATAACTGCACGAGCCATTTTTCCACCACCAGTTCCACCAACTCGAATTCCACCTTTCGCAGCACCATTATTACCATAAGGCGAATATCCACCTTGACCAATCCAATGATTGCCGCCACGATGTTTGCGTTTTTGTTGTTGTGCGATGCGTTCCATGCGTTTCCGCAATTCTTCTAATGAAATATTGGAGTAATCCGCCATTTTATTAATATGCGTTGCATCTTCATCGTCTTCGGTCGCTGTATCTGCTCGGTCTGGATTATCGTTATTCAAGATTTGTTCACCATCAATCATTTTTTGAATATCCAAACTCGTCATATGGACTTCATTCAAAAATTGGTCAATCAACTCCGAAATTTCCATATTTTCAGGAATATCAATCGTTTCTTCGTAACCTTCTCGCCACTTCTTGAATGTTTCTGACCGCAAAATCGCACTATTCAGCGTTTCGCCTTTTTTAATATCAATACTCAAAAAGTATTCATAAAAAGCCGTTGCAAAAGGCCCGTAATCTTTCGGAGAGTTCGCAATCAAACCACGCAAAACCAAATACATATCGCCAAGCGTTTGTACGAGTTTTTTGTCCATTGCTTTACGCAATAATAGCAATGTTCGGACATCAGCCGACAGTTTGTGTTTTCTAAAAGTATGTGGTAATGATTCAAACATCTTTTTAGTGATTGGCGATTGGTGATTGGTAACTGGTTAAACCAATTACCAATCACTAATCACTCTTTATGAAGACAATTCCATTCCATGCTTTATCAACAGATCTCTCGTTGCAATAACGCCTTCTTCTTCCGAAATTTCTTTACCTTCATATTCGACACCGATATAACCAGTATAACCAGCATCTTTTACAATTTGTAACATTCGTTTATAATCAATTTTTCGTTCTTCTCCATTATCGTCAAAGTTGTGTGATTTTGCACTTACAGCTAATGCTTTTGGCATAAACATCTCGACACCTTTATAAATATCATATTCTTCGATACATTTTCCGTCCCAACGTTTGCCGCTATCTCGTTTTACGCAGAAGTTCCCAAAGTCTGGTAACATACCACAATTTTTCAAGTTTACTTCATTCATAACCTTCATCATCCAATCTGCATCAGACGACATTCCGCCATGATTTTCTACCAAAACATTCATATTTTCTGTAGCTGCAAATTCAGATAAACGACTCAACGCATCTTTTGCACCATAAGCCATTTCTTCCGCTGTTCCTTTACCGAATACATTGACACGAATAGAATGACAGCCTAAAAAATGAGCTGCTTCCAACCATTTGTAATGATTCTCAATAGCTTTTGTACGATTTGCATCATCTTTTACCGCCAAATCACCTTCGCCATCAATCATAATCAGTAAAGATTCAATTTCATTATCTGCAGCACGTTGTTTCATTTGCTTAAGATAATCCATGTCTTTGGCTTTATTTTTAAAGAAACCATTCACATATTCGACACCTTCAAAACCCAGTTCTTTAGCTTTTTTAGCAAAATCTAAATGATCCATCGTTTTGGTACTCGCATCAGGTATTCCTAATGCATTATGAAAAGACCATTGTGCTAATGATAACTTGAAAAACAAAGCAGCTTCTTGCTGTACTTGTTGTGTCTGTTCTGCTTGTTGACTTTGCTGTTGAGTAGCTTCTTCGCTATTTGTACAACTATTTAGTAGATTCATTGTGCCTAAAAGCCCAAAACCTAAAGCGGCTTGACTTGATTTTCTTATAAAATTTCGACGTTTCATTTGATTGGTTTTTACATATTCCGAAGCTCCAGCTTCTGTGTATTATTTATTTTCAATAGACTCCGAAGCTGGAGCTTCGGAATACATGAATGCAAAATAGTTTATTTTTAAGAATATCAAAAAAGGAATTCCTATCACTTTTTGTCATTTCTTATAAACTTTTCAATATTTTAATCCTTTCAATACAAAGAAACCAAGTTTCGAGTTACAGATTTCAACCTTTAGGTAAACCATTATCAAAACGGTCAAACCCGTAACTCGCAACCCGTAATTCGTATCATGAACAACGAAAAACTATTAGTAGAAGAACGTTCCGCAGATATTGGTAATTTTTTAGTCGGTCGCTTATTACCTTTTCGAAAAAAGCGACAAGTTGGTTATTTTACATTCATTGATCATATGGGACCTTCGAATATTGGAAATGGGAAATATATGGACGTTGACCAACATCCGCATATTGGTTTATCAACGTTGACGTATTTATTGGAAGGTGAAATTGAGCATCGAGATAGTACAGGTGCAGTCAAAGTTATTACGCCAGGCGATGTTGGGTTTATGACTTCTGGCTCTGGTGTTTCGCATACTGAACGAACACCTCAACATTTGCGAGATGGAAAAATTTATCCTGTTCATGGTTATCAAGTTTGGGTTGCATTGCCGAAAGATAAAGAGGAAATGTCGCCTCGTTTTGATTTTGTTGCTAAAAATGATTTACCAAAATGGAAGGAAAACGGTTTGGAAATGACTTTGGTTGCTGGTGAAGGCTATGGTCGAAAATCGCCACTTCAAGTTTATTCGCATTTATTTATGATTGATATTAAAGCAATTAAAAAAACGGAATTGGATATTAGAAGTCAATTGCAAGGCGAAATTGCTTTTGTAATTACAAACGGAAAAGTAATTAATGGAAACAATGTTGTAGAAGCTGGTCAAATGTTGATTTCTAAAACTGAAAATGAATGTAAAATTATATTAGAAGCTGGTTCAAGAGTTTTGTTATTTGGTGGCGAACCATTGGCTGAACCTCGTTATCTATTTTGGAATTTTGTATCGTCTTCCAAAGAACGATTGCAACAAGCAAAAGATGATTGGGAAAGTAAACGTTTTCCAAAAGTACCAAATGATGATACGTATATTCCGCTACCGAAACCAAGAAAACCATAAGTAATTTACTTATTTTATTAGGCTAAATTTTTAACGAAAAATATCAAATTCAATAAAAACGTATAGATAACAACCATTTTATAATTTCCTAACTATCAATACTAATATGTAAATACAAAAAAACTGTTAACTTTGGCGAAATTTTAAAAACCTATTTTACTTTTGTGGTTTCAATAAATAAATTGTTGTGTGAATGAGGTTTTCATTCATTTAGAAATAAATATTAAATTAAGCATTTTATAAAACAAAAAATACTATCCAATGGCTGAGGTAATGTTGATGCCCCTTTTGAGTGATACGATGACTGAAGGTACGGTTGCCGCTTGGCACAAAGAAATCGGTGACGAAATCGAAATCGGAGAATTGCTCTTAGAAATCGAAACGGACAAAGCGGTAATGGAACAAGATAGTTTCTTTGAAGGGACATTGTTACATATCGGTGTACAAGAAGGCGAAACTGTTCCTGTGAATGCAGTTTTAGCTGTAATTGGTGAAAAAGGTGAAGATTTCCAAGCTGATTTGGCGGCTGCTTTAGCGAAAGCGAATGGTGAAAGCTCTGAAGAAGCACCAGTTGAGGAAACTGCACCAGAAGCACCAGCAGAAGTTGTTGAAACTGCCGCTCCAGAAACAAGTGATGATGATCGAGTAAAAGCATCTCCTTTGGCTCGTAAAATGGCGGAAGAAGAAGGTTTGAAATTAGGAAGTATCAAAGGGACAGGCGAAAATGGTCGTATTGTGAAACGTGATATAGAAGCGGCTATAGAAACACAAAAATCTGCTCCAGTCGCTGCTCCAACGCCACAACCTACTGTTTCTGCTCCAGCAACGCCACCACCTCCACCTGCAGGAGTTGAAGGTGTAGCTTATGAAGAAGTGAAGTTAAGCAATATGCGTAAAGTGATTGCTCGTCGTTTGGGTGAATCAAAATATTCTGCTCCGCACTTCTATTTGACGATGGCAATCAATATGGATAAATCAATGACTATCCGTAAGCAATTAAACGCTATTTCTCCTTCTAAGATTTCTTTCAATGACTTGGTGATAAAAGCGGCTTCATTGGCATTACGTCAACATCCTGCGATTAACGCAAGTTGGTTAGGTGATGCAATTCGTTACAACAAGGTATATAATATTGGTGTAGCAGTAGCAGTTGATGAAGGGTTAGTTGTTCCTGTGATTCGTAATGCAGATATGAAATCGTTGTCTCAAATCTCTGCAGAGGTAAAAGATAAAGCAAGAAAAGCAATTGATAGAAAATTACCTGTAGAAGATATGCAAGGTAATACTTTCTCTATCTCGAACTTAGGCATGTTCGGAATCGAAGAATTTACAGCTATCATTAATCCACCAGATTCTTGTATTTTAGCAGTTGGTGGAATTAGTCAAGTTCCAGTTGTGAAAGATGGTGAAATCGCTGTTGGAAATATTATGAAAGTAACTTTATCTTGTGACCATAGAGTTGTAGATGGTGCAAGTGGTGCTGCTTTCTTAAATACTTTCAAAGGATTATTAGAAGATCCAATTAGTATGTTGGTTTAAGATTAAATAGAAGTTACATATAAAAATTATATTCTTAATAGTCAAAATGTTGGTAAAACAGCCTTTTGGCTATTTTTTATTTTAGGGTTTATCTTGTACGAACTAAGAGCATGTCTAAAGTTGGTTTTTTAAAAAATTTGTGGTTTTCGATAAAAATTGTAAAAAATAAAATTTGTTACGATGATATTTTGATTTTCGATACTTTATTGATTGTCAATCAAATACCTAATCCCAAATACTATTGTCGAAAAGTTTTTATTATTTTGAATTTTGAGCGTTTCCACAAAAATTTAAAGAATCATAAAGTTTAAGTTGTGTTAGAAATATCAGTAAAATTAGAGTTTTTCGACATACAGCAAAAATCAAGAACTCATAGAATTTGAAAACCGGGAAATAGATAATTTTGAGGATATTAAGTGAAGAGTAAACAATAACCTCGACAGTAATGAAATCAAGAAATAAAAAATTGATGAATCTCACAAAAATTTTCCATATTATGAACAAGCGATAATTGATAAGGAAGTTATTGTCTTTTACACTTATGACAGTTTGGATTAAAGATTTAAATTTTAATTAATATCTTTACAAAATAGAATCAAATTGATGATAAAAAAAGATATGAGATGTGAGATATGAGATGTTATAATCTTTGAATCTCACATCTCATATCTCATATCTAAATATAAAATGTCCAATAAAAAACTGTTTTTACTCGATGGTCACGCTTTAGTTTATCGTGCACATTATGCTTATATCAAGCGACCTTTGATTAACTCAAAAGGTATTAATACTTCTGCAATTACTGGTTTTGTGAATACATTGTGGTCGATTTTGCAAAACGAAAAACCGACACATTTAGCGGTTTCTTTTGATATGTCTGGCGGAACGTTTCGTAATGAAATGTATCCAGAATATAAGGCAAATCGGGATGCACAACCTGAAGATATTTCGATTGCATTGCCATACATTCGAGACATCATTACGGCGTTTAATATTCCGATTGTGATGTTGCAGAATTATGAAGCAGATGATATTATTGGAACATTGGCGAAACAAGCGGAAAAAGAAGATTTTACCGTTTATATGATGACACCTGATAAGGATTATGCTCAGTTGGTTTCGGATAAGGTTTTTATGTATAAACCTGCTCGTTCTGGTGATGAAGCTGCGGTTTTGGGTGTTCCTGAAGTATTGGAAAAATGGGGAATTGCACGAGTTGACCAAGTGATTGATATGTTGGGTTTGCAAGGCGATTCTGTGGATAATATTCCTGGCATTAAAGGTGTTGGACCAAAAACAGCGAGAAAGTTATTGGCAAAATATGATACTGTTGAAGGTATTATCGAACACGCTCACGAGCTAAAAGGGAAACAAAAAGAACGAGTTATCGAAGGTGCGAAATTAGGCATTTTGTCTAAACAATTGGCGACAATTGATATTAATGTTCCTGTTCAATTTGATGCTAAAAAATATGTAGTTGAGCCGATAAATCGAGAACAATTACAAGAAATTTTTAAAGATTTAGAATTTAGAAGTTTGTCTAAACGAATTTTGGGTGTCGAGGCAGAACCTGCCGCTCCTCAAAATGTTGTTGGTCAACAAGGTAACTTGTTTGCAACAGGTGTAACACTCGATAGAGCGACACCAAAACCTGTTCCTGAACCAACGATTGTAGATAAAACAATTGAGAATACAGAACACGATTATCAACTCGTGGATTCTGCCGAAAAACGAGCAGAATTAATTGCTTTATTGGAACAACAAACTTCGATTTCATTCGATACAGAAACGACAGGAATTGATGCAAATGAAGCGGAATTGGTTGGAATGTCGTTTTCTTTTGAAGCTGCAAAAGGTTATTATGTGCCAACGCCTGCGAATCAAGACGAAGCATTAGCAATCGTTGCGGAGTTTAAAGCCGTTTTAGAAAATCCAAATATTGAAAAAATCGGTCAAAATATCAAGTATGATGCGTTGATGATGAAATGGTATGACGTTGAGTTGCAAGGAACATATTTTGATACGATGATTGCACATTATTTGTGTGAACCTGATTTGCGTCATAAGTTGGATTATTTATCGCAATCGTATTTGAATTATAAAATGGTGCCGATTGAGAAATTGATTGGTAAACGTGGCAAAAATCAATTGTCGATGCGAGATATTGCCGTCGAAAAAGTATCGGAATATGCGGCAGAAGATTCGGATGTCACACTACAATTGAAGCCTGTTTTATCAGATATGTTAAAAGAAAATGAGTCGGTAAAATTATTTGAAGAATTAGAAATGCCTTTAGTTCGTGTTTTGACAAATATGGAATTTGAAGGTGTTAGAATTGATGGGGAATTTTTGAATAATTATTCCAAGGAATTGGCAATAAAAATAAAGGAAAAAGAGGAAAGTATTTACGAAAAAGCTGGTGTTCGTTTCAATATTGCTTCGCCAAAACAAGTTGGTCAAGTTTTATTTGAAAAGATGGAAATTCCGTATCGTTGGCGAAAAACGAAAAGCGGTCAATACTCAACAAGCGAGGAAAAATTATCGGAATTAGCGTTGCAACACGAGTACGTTCAAGAAATTTTGGATTTTAGAAAATTCTCAAAATTGAAGTCAACTTACGTTGATGCCTTGCCGAGATTAATCAATCCAAAAACAGGTCGAGTACATTCGTCATTCAATCAAGCAAGAGCCGCAACAGGTCGTTTGTCATCCGAAAATCCGAATTTACAAAACATTCCGATTCGGGATGATGCAGGTCGAGAAATCAGAAAAGCATTTATTCCGAGAGATGAAAACCACATTTTATTGGCTGCCGATTACTCGCAAATTGAGTTGCGTTTGATTGCCGAAATTGCGAACGAAAAAGCGATGTTAGAAGCCTTTCAAGCTGGTCACGATATTCACCGTGCAACGGCTGCGAAAGTCTATGGCGTTGAACTTGATAAAGTTACCGCTGACCAAAGACGAAATGCAAAAACGGTTAACTTCTCCATCATTTACGGAGCTGGTGCAACGAATCTTTCTCGCCAACTCAATATCAAGCGAAAAGATGCTAAAATCTTGATTGACAACTATTTCGCTCAATACCAAGATTTGAAAAAATACATGGATGAAACTGTAGAATCTTGTCGTAAAGATGGTTATGTTACAACTTTAATGGGTCGTCGCCGAGAACTCCGTGACATCAACTCTCGCAATGCTTTGGCTCGTACCAATGCGGAACGTGTAGCGATAAATACACCGATTCAAGGTTCTGCAGCGGACATGATTAAAGTCGCTATGATTAATATTCATAAAGCACTAAAAGATGGCAATTTCAAAACCAAAATGATTATGCAAGTGCATGATGAATTGGTTTTTGATGTGTATAAACCTGAACTGGAAACGGTTAAACCAATTATCGAAAACTTGATGAAGTCGGCTATTCCGAATTTGCAAGTTCCGATTTTGGTTGGAATGGATGTTGGGGAGAATTGGTTGGAAGCACATTAGGGTTTAATTAAGGGTTAGAATTTTTTGGAAGAATTAATTTATTACCTTTATTGCTGTGATACTTGATGTAAAAGCGGTTGTAAAACAACCGCTTTTAACTGTTTATTTGTTGTTAGCTTCTTTACAACACTTAGACGAAATACAAAGTCCTTACATTATTGTCGGTTTGTAAGGCGTTTAAGATTAAACGTATCTCAATGTTATCCGACTATACAAAGAGGTCAAGTTAAATTTAAACGTTATGTTTAATTTAAACATTGATTTCCAGATTTTCTGGGGATTAGTTCATTTCCAGTTTTCTTTTGGAAATCAAAAAAAACAGAATTTCAAGAGTTCTAAGAAAGGTTTACTAAATAAGATTGTGACGATGTTTACAGCTTTAGTAAGTTTACTGAGTAAGATTGCACCAATACTTATAGCTTTAGTGGCTTTACTTACTTATATTGGAATTCCTTGGAATGAAGTTATTTCTTGGTTTGAGATGATTAAGAACTTGTTCTAATATTTTCTCAGCTAATAGATAATAAGTTTTCACCTGCTTGAGTCGAAAAACTTAAAGCAGGTTTTTTTATGTAAAAAATGATTCATGTTCATTTTGAAATAAGTTGATAATCACTGATTTGAATTTTCTATTGGTGTGACACTGTCACACCAATTCAATGAAATATTGAAGTAGATTGATTTAATTGATTGTAAATCAATTATTTATCATCTAAAATTTTTCTAATTTTCTCCTGTAATAAATCCTTATCAGGCAGATACGTTTGATATTTTGAAACGAAGATTTTATTAGATAAACCGCCTGTTGCATAACGTACCATAATTTCATCTTTTCCTGCGGCTAAAATAATTCCGATAGGTGCATTATCACCATCAATACTTTCTTCTTCTTTGAAATAATTCAGATACATATTCATCTGACCAATATCTGTGTGTTTCACCTCGCCAATTTTCAAATCTATAATAACAAAGCATCGTAAAATACGATGGAAAAAGACTAAATCAACATAAAAATGGGTGTTGTTCAAAGTAATACGATATTGACTACCGATGAATGCGAAGCCTTTTCCTAATTCAAGAATAAAATCTTGTAGATGTTGAATAATCTTGGCTTCAAGTTCTTTTTCAGAATAACGCTTGACTTCAGGGAATCCTAAAAATTCTAAAACATACGGGTCTTTTATTAAATCCTCTTCTTTTGTTAATTCTTGTCCTTTTTGAGCTAAATCCAATATGCCTTTTTTGTCTTTACTAAGTGCTAAACGCTGAAATAATGCACTGTCTTTTTGTCGTCTTAATTCTCTAACTGACCACTTTTCTATCGTACTTTGTTGCTCATAAAAACTTCGTTCTAACGTATCATCTATTTTCAAAAATTCAATATAATGCGACCAACTTAAAGGCGATTTGACATTAATTCCGTCAGGATAAACTAAGTATAACAAACGCATATAAGTCAAGTTACTTCGACTAAATCCTTTGCCTAATTGAGTTGCTAATGTCTTTGAAAGTTCTAAAATTAATGCTCGAATTGATTGTTCATCTATATTTCGTTTAATTTCTCTTTTATGAATAATTTTTCCAATTTCCCAATAAGTACTAATGATTTCTTGATTGACATTGTGAGCAATTCGTCTTTTGCTACTGTCAAGTAGTATTTTGATTTGGTTGGTTAAGTCTGCAATATCACCTTGATATTCTTCGATTTTCATAGGATTTGTGTTTTCAAATTTTAGATTTTAAAGATACTAAAACTTGATAAAAATGATTGTTTTCGTGTAAAGATTATTTTAATCTAAGTCTATCACACGTTTAGAAATTGTCCGACCTTTCAAAATTTCTTTTTCTAAGTCGTCATCCATATCAGACCAAGCACCATATAATTCATTGAATAGAATTTCCTTTTCAGTTTTACTCATAATTGTTTATTATTTTGATTAACTGTTTTCTACTTAAACAACCTCAAATCCAATTCAAACCCAACCAAAACATCTTCGCCACTCAATTTTTCATCAAAAGATTTGACAATAGAAATAGAACCATCATTTCGATAAATATAAACTTTTTGTTCGTATCGGTCAATTAGCCAACCTAAACGGCAACCAAATTCTATGTAGTTCAACATTTTCTTTTTTAGGATTTTTAGAGAATCATTTTTAGAACGAATTTCTACTAAAAAATCAGGGCAAACTGGAGCGAATCGTTCTCTTTTTTCAACATCAATTGCTTCCCATTTATCGTTTAGAATCCAAGATAAATCAGGCGAACGAACCGAACCATCAGGCATTGTAAATCCTGTTGAAGAATCGAAAACTTTTCCATTTTTAGCTCTTCTATTCCATATTCCAAGTTCAAAACCAAGTTCGACATTGAAATTTCCTGTGGCTGAGTTTTGAGGAGATTGAATAATGATAAGGTTATTTGTCCGTTCAATTCTTACATCTCTATTCATCTGACAAAATTCAAAGAATTGTTCGTCAGTCATTACGTTTTCCTGTATTTGAATAGTTAAACTCATATCATTTCATTTTTATTCAATATACAAATTATTTCGTTAGTGTATTTAGCATATCCTCTAAATTTTCGTCTGCGAATAAAGCATGATCAAAATTTTTCAATGCTTTCTTAAATTTTTTAGAACTATAACCTTGTTCTTTTGCCAAAATTTCCAAAGGAATATGTTTAGGTGTTGGTTGTTTCGCTAATTCGTGTAGTTTTTCTAATTCGGTTTTAGGTGTTTCTTTTTTTGGAATATGTTTATATTTCGTAATTGCTTGCTCAATCGAAAGTTCAATTTTATCCAACAATTCGACATCTTCGATTTGGAATAATCGTTTCATTAATTCTGCCTGTTTGATTGTTGCGTTCATCATTATAGTATCTTTTTTGAATGATTTTATGTTTATAAAACTACGTAAAATCCATCTAAGTTCAAAACATGAAAATCTGCAATTCCGAATTTGTAAATTTCTATTAAGCAGAATCGGGTAGAAATTCATTATGTATTTATAGTTGGTCTGACAGTGTCACACAAATTTGAATAAAAAATTGAAGTAATATTATTTAAATCATTAATAATCAAACATCTACACAAAATCAATGGTATTGAAAAAAAACTACGTTTGTATTTTTTATAACCTGTTTGGCTTTATATCTTTATTTAAATTTTGATAATTCAACTGTTCCAACGGCAACAACTATTCAATAAACCAAATCAATTATGGTGTTAACTATGGTTATATTGGATAATGTTTATGATAACTCTGCTTCCGCAGAATAGCGAGTTAAAAAATTAAAGGAATTTGATTTGGAAGTGAAAGTAGAAAATATTGAGGATTATCAAATTAATTTAGATATTGATAAAAATTACTTTGTATTTCTTAACGATAAAAAGGCTAAACTGAAACGACTTTATTAATGATTATCAAGAAAATTATTCAATGTAGGAATAGAAGTTATTGATACGAAAATTATTGAAATTGAAGATAGAAAATTCTACTAATGAAAAGAATATATGATGTAGTCGATGATAAAGTTATTTCTAAAAGTGCAATGTTAAAGAAGAAAAAATTCTTAAAAAAAAGATGAAAACTATTCAAAATCAACAAGTAAGTAAAGTAACTTTATATTATAAAACTGAATTATGAAAGAGTTAATTTTAGCCGTCTGTATGATGGCAATTTCTATTAGTGCGTACAGTCAAGTTAATGTCGATGGGATTGATATTAATGAAAAGGCTGATTTGGAATATGTTCAGATAGTTGGTAGTGCGAAACTGAATGGACAAGTGATTATCGTGATTGATTATGGTCAAAAGCGTAAGTTCTTTAAACCATCTGTCATCAAAAACTCAGAAGGGAAAACACAAACATTTAATAGTATGATTGCTGCTTTGAATTTTATGAGTTCTAATGGTTGGGAATATGTGAACTCGTATGCTGTAACTGTTGGTAATAGCAATGTGTATCATTATCTTTTGAAGCGTTCCGAGTGATTTTTAGGTCGCAGAAGCGATTGTAAATTAATAATTTACAATCGCTTTTTTAGTTTTAAATCGGAATTGGTTCTTTATGATTTTACGTGGTTTTGAATATTTTGATGCTAAGTAACGGCCCCGAGTCCTCGGGGCTGCCGAAAATATCACAAACTCATACGGCAGCTAAAGCAGCCGCTACTGTAAACCACATAGAATCATAAAG
>JBGCFH010000105.1:0-21727 GCA_045106825.1 Saprospiraceae bacterium
TATTTCTCCGAAATATGACGTAAGTTTATTACTTATTTGTAGAACCATCGCTTTTTTGTTTTGTCACTTCAAAGTTATGGTTCTTTTTTATTTAATCCTTTTTGTCCAGTAGTAAGATTTTGCATTTTTAAATTGCCATAATGAATTGTTTATCAATTTATTATGGCTTTTTTATAAACTTCAATTTAAAAGCATCAATTCTTTATAAAACGCATTATAAAAAATTTTAAACCGAGAATGGCTGCATGCAATTTAATAACAAAAAAAAAAATTAATAAAACAAATTACATTTTTTTAATTTTAATTTCTTTCATTCTAATTTCTTTCATTCTAATTTGTCGGCTAATTCTTTGATCTTCTAAAAGCCATTCTTGATAATTCTGCTCAAAAAAGTGATTAGAAATCACTTCTATTTGTAAACTAATATTTTCATCATTGATAAAACTAAATTGACACGGAATATTTAATTGCTTAAACATTGTTCTAATTTCACTTTCCATTTTCGTATCCATTCCATAACCTTGAATTTGAATTGACGTTTTCAACTGATTGTAATCAATATTACTAACCTTTTGATAACGCTTGAGTGCAGCAACTACTGACAATGCTAATTTTTCTATGTCTTGCAGTTTTGCACTTATGGATAAATCATTTGAAAGATTACTATTGATGGCTAATAATAATCCGTTTAAATTTTGATTTAATCGCTGTGCATTTGTAGAATAATGATTAATATTTAATAATCTATTTGTCGCTTCGACTTTAATATAACGTTCAAAATATTTTTGTAAATCTTGATATTTTTGTGCTGCCTTTTTCTTTTTATTTTTTAATCTTTCAATATCATTTTCTAATGCTCTAATTTTTTGTTCTCGAATACGCTGAGTTTCTTCTTCCTTCAAATGTTCCGCTTCTAATCGAGCTATTTCTACCGAATCAATTATAGTAGAAAAGGTATCGGTTTCCATCATAAGTGAATCAGACCCCAAATCCGTAATTACTAAATTACTATCTATCACAAGGGAATCTATTGTTAAAGTAACCATTGAGTCTGTCATTAGATTCGTTGATTGTTTAGCTGGTTCAATTATGCCTTTTTCATTTTTAACACTTCGACAACTTATTAAACCTACAATAATCAATAGTAAAACAATGATTTTTGGATTCATTTTGATAGTTTTTGGATATTCAAAAAATTAATAACAAGGACATTCGGAATAAACTTTATTTGGTGTTGGATAACCTTCTTTTTCATAGAACTCAATGGCAGCTTCTACATTTTCTCTGACTTCGGTTTCTGCTTCAACGAACTCGGCGGTTACTTCATAAAATCCATCTAATTTGAAAGAAATCCCAATTCGTCGATATTCTTTTCCTTTTGCTGTATTCGCTTTCGCTCCAATCATAATTCGAGATTCTTCTACAGAAGGTTCTAAATCTTTGATTTGTTGCTTGACCATATAAGCCCGTAAAAATGCTAAGGTAATATTATCATTAAAAACTTCATTTTCTTGAAGCGATATTGCAGCATGATTTGGAGTCATGTCTAATCCATTATTAATGGCTGTAATACTTGTATTTTCATTCGCATTAAAATTATAAAACGGCTCTTCTACAATTGCTCGACCTGCATTTTGAAAAGGTAAACCACTTCCTCGAATCGGATGTCCGTCTGCTTCACCGATGATTGTTGCAGTCAACATAGAACCTGTCAAATTTCGAGATTTGAAATTAAGAAAAGAAATCAACGCATCAATTAACTCATCAACAGGTCGAAAATGATAAGAACCTAAAGGGATTCCATCTAATTCACTACTTGATTCGATTTTCATTTTCTTGAAATCAACATCTATAATCAAGTCCATTCCAACTCGTTTGAAATCTATATTTGCATAACGTTCCATATCTTTATTGATATACGTTTTGAATTCTTCTGCCAATATTGTAGGCGAAGATACTTGACCTGCTGTTTCAAGTTTTACTTGTGTTATTATTTTTTCTAATGAAATACGAGAAGTAGAATCACAAATACAACTGCCATCATTAATTTTTGCACGAGGATCATAATTTAAGGCACAAGGAGAAGTGCAACCTTTCCAATGACACAAGGTAGAATCATTTTTAACAATATCAAGGTTTTGATATTTTTCAATTGCCCAAGCAATATCCGCTCGTTTTGCATAATTTACGGCAGTCGAATCTAAACAACCACAGATTGTTCCCACACAACTTCCATCGTCAACTTTAGCAGTCAAATCATAATTATCGGCACAAGGATTCATACAACCACACCAATTTGTTTTACAAAGTGTTGCATCATGAACAATTATATCTCGACCAGCTTTAAAATTAGAATAAACACTCGTTATGTTTTTTGGCTTTTCTTCATAACAATTATCATCACACAAACGATATTCACAAGCGACATTGCCTTGTCGATTTGCATTTGAACAATAATTTAGTGCTAAAGAATCCATACAACCAACACATGTTCCATTATCAACAACCGCTAACGAATCATAATTTTTTGCATTCTCACAAGTACAACCTCTCACATATATTGCACAATCGCGAGATAAATTTGTTTGTGTTAAAACCCATTGAGAATCAATCGTTACGTCCCATTTTTCACTACTCAAATCATATAAATAACGCAATTCACAAGGATTCGTTTTACTCACATAAGCCTCTTCCAAAGCAGCCCAACGAATGTGTGCATTATTACAATATTGCTTATTTTTCTTATGACTAAGAATGAACTTAGTATCTTCAATCAAACTTAAAAGAAGATATTTGTACATCGAATTTTGACCACCTCGCAAAATCGCTTCATAGTCCTTTAGTTGTGATTTAATTTTCAAGCTATCGCTCAAAATTTGTGCTTCCGACTGATTTCTTACACTAAGCAATGCCTTTGTACTCCGCAATACTTCCTTGTTAAAAGGATTATTAATAATATCTTGGCAAACTTGATACTTTTGAATGCAGTTTTTTTCTACCTGTTTTATCATCGTTTCTACCGTAGCATCTAATTCTTGTAATATAGAGTCAATTTGTTCCAATTCTTCTTTGAACCAATAGGTTTGTGCGAGAGATTTTAGTTTTATTTTTTCTTTTTTTATCACACAATTATCTACCGTAATTAAAGTTCCTAAATCTAAATTGTATTTTTCGATTGTTTGACACAAATAATCATACTTCATAAATATAGAATCCACATTCAGTAATTCATCACAACTTTCTGAACCAATAATTCGATGAAAACTATCTAAAACAATCATATTTTCAGAAAGCCGAAGTGTTTGTTCGTGATATGTTGTTGTATCTATGAAACCTTCATCTCCACAAGTAAAAAATAGTAGATTAGGAACAGTCAAAAGCAATATAATATTAAGCTTGGTAAATGTTTTCATTTCATTGAGTTACAAGTTAATGTTTTTATTTTTGAGGACAACTAATCATTTTAAATACGGTTTCAATTCTCGTTTGCAATAAAATAATTCAATAGTTTTAAAGTACCTTATTATTTGTTGTTAATCACGAAGTTATCTTATTCTGAAAACCTATTATAATTTATAAATAAAAAAATACAACTTCTTAAAAAACAATAATTTTATTTCTAACCTATAAAACATTAACAATCAAGTATCTAAATCAACTGTCAACTATTTTTCAAAAAAAATGATTGTATTAAAATACAAATTGTCAAATATCAATTAAGTAAAAACAAAGACACTCTTTAAACAAGTCTATAAAAAATTCATTTCAAAACTTTAATTTTGCAAACTAACAATCATTAGTATAATATCATTTGTACCAATGATAGCTAAAGTTTTACAATAGAACCTTAGATGAAAGACATATTATCAATAATCATATCAGATATGACTAAGAGCAATAAATTGTTTTATCATCAAATATTCTAACTAAAAATCTTCCTATGAATAAATTATTTACATTACTTACACTTGCGTTCTTTTTTTCAACAACATTAACTGCTCAAAACACCAACTTTTGGTCAGATGTAATTGAAAGTGAAATTGAAAAAAATGGTACTCGACAAATCGTACCATTACAATATCGAACTGTTAAATTAGATATTGTTGGCTTAAAACGACGTTTAGCGACAGCACCAATGGAAAATAATGCTGCCAAATCTACCTTACAGCTAAGTTTTCCGATGCCAGATGGTACGACACAAATTTTTAATATTGTAGAATCGCCAATTATGGAAGCAGGTTTAGCCGCTCAACTTCCAGAAATCAAAACTTATTTAGGAATCGGTGCTGATGATCCAACGGTAAGAGTTCGTTTTGATTGGACATACAAAGGCTTTCATGCTATGATTATGGCAACTGACGGTTGGACATTCATTGATCCTTATCATACTGCTACGACTGAAGCCTACATTAGCTATTACAAAAAACACTTTGTAACTTCAAAAACAAAACAATGTGAATTTGATTCTGAGATTCATGGTGTAAACTACGACGATGATAAACCAATATTGAATACGAACTCACGACAGATTGGAGAACAATTGAGAACATATCGTTTAGCCTTGGCTTGTACCGGTGAATATGCACAATTTCATGGTGGAACGATTAATAATACTGCTTCTGCAATAGTAACTACAATAAATCGTGTCAATGGTATTTATGAAAATGAAGTCGCTGTACGCTTAATTTTAGTAGCCAATAATAATAGCTTAATATTTTTAGATGCTGATACGGATCCTTTTAGCAATAATAATACAGGAGTATTAGTTATTCAAAGTCACGCTCAAATAAGTAATATTATTGGTACAAGTAACTTTGATATTGGACATACCTTTAGTACAGGTGCAGGAGGTTTAGCAAGTTTACGTTCTGTGTGTCATAACAATCAAAAAGGTCGTGGTGTAACCGGAGTTCCACAACCTGTTGGCGATCCGTTCGATATTGATTACGTTGCTCACGAAATTGGACATCAGTTTGGTGGAAATCATACATTTAATGGTAGTTCAGGTTTATGTGCTGGTTTGAATCGAAATGCTTCTACTGCGTTTGAGCCAGGAAGTGGATCAACAATTCAAGCATATGCAGGCATTTGCGGAGCACAAAATATTCAAAGTAATAGTGATGCTTATTTTCATACTGCAAGTTTTGATGAAATAATTACTTACACTCATGCAGGAACAGGAAACAATTGTCCTGTAATAACAAATACAGGAAATTCTGCTCCAATTGTCTATACAGGAATTGGTGGATTTTTCATTCCAAAATCAACACCTTTTGAGTTAATTGGTAATGCAACTGATCCTGATGGAAATCCAATGACTTACTGTTGGGAACAATCTGACTTAGGACCGCAAGGATCACCAAATTCTCCAAATGGAAATGCACCGCTTTTCCGTTCATTCTCTCCTGTAAGTATTCCATCACGTACATTTCCACAAATTTCTGATATCATAAACAACACTCAAACAATCGGAGAATTGTTACCTAACTATGCTCGAACATTAGAATTTAGATTAACGGCTCGTGATAATCAACCTGCCGGAGGTGGCGTATCGTATAATGTCATTAACTTTAATGTTACTAATCAAGCTGGTCCTTTTTTAGTAACAAGTCCTAATTCTGGTAATGAAGTTTGGATAGAAGGAAGTATGGCAAAAATTAACTGGGACGTTGCGAATACTGACCTTCTGCCTATTAATGCAAATGAAGTAGATATTTTATTATCAACTGATGGTGGATTTACTTATGATTACACTTTAGCGACTAATGTACCAAATACTGGACATTTTAATGTAACGATACCAATCGGATCAAATACCAATCAAGCCAGAATTCGAGTACAAGCATCTAATAATATTTTCTTTGATATATCTAACGAAGACTTTACAATTGAATCTCCATCAACCCCTGATTATTCGTTATTTTCATTAGAATCAGAAAAAACAGTTTGTGGAGGAACAAATGCAACGTATGAATTTTTGGTAATTTCTTTATTGAATTATACAGATGAAGTGACTTTGATTGCTACGAACCTTCCTGATGGCGTTACCGCAATATTTAGCTCAAATCCTGCAATACCTGGTGAAACAGTTACGGTAACTTTAACAGGAACAGAAAATCCTCCGACCAGCTTGTATCCTATTGAAATACAAGGAAATAGTAATAGTAGCAATCAGAATTTCTTTGTCGATTTGATTATCTATTCTTCTACACCATCAGTTGCTACAAATCTATTACCGTCAGATGGTCAAATCAATACAAGTACTTCGCCACAATTGATTTGGAATACACCAAAAAATCTTACACACACTTACGAAGTTCGTGTAGCAACAAATCCAGATTTTACAGATATTGTAGTTTCTACAACAAATATTACAGATACAAGTCTATTTTTGACAAATCTAAATCCTTTCACTGTTTATTATTGGCAAATAAAGGCATCAAATAATTGTATAGCTGGAGACTGGAGTTCAATTACTGCATTTAGAACAACAGCGTCAACTTGTGACCTAATTACTGGCGGACAACAACGAAATATTATTGCTAATGCTATATTTACGTACAATTCAAATTTAGTTGTCAATCAAGATGTTGAAATTATAGATATTAATATAATTGATGCAACAATTAGTCATCAAAACATTAGTGATATTTCATTTGGTCTAAAAAGCCCAGAAGGTACAGAAATTGAACTAATGCCACAAAGTTGTACTAATGTGAATGGAACAGCCGGATGGGTTTTAAGTTTTGATGATGAATCTACTTTAGCTTCGCCGATTTGTGCAAATACCGTAAATACAACGATTCAACCAGTTGAGAATTTAGCTATCTTTAATGGTGAAAATGCACAAGGAACATGGCAAATGCAAGTCACTGATAATACTTTTGGAAATAGTGGTACATTCCAAACCTACAGTTTAGAAATTTGCTATGCTGCAACTAATGATAACGAAGATCCAATATTAGTCAATAATGAAATTTTAAATATAGAAATAGGAAACACAGCAAGTATCAATACAGAATTGTTACTATCAACAGATGCCGATAATACTGCTGCGGATTTGGTTTATACTTTAATTTCTACAACTACCAAAGGGACACTTTCCCTTAATGGAATTACCTTGAATCAAGGTAATACATTCACACAAGTTGATATTGATAATGGTGACTTAACTTACGAACATGAAGGTACAGAAGCAGAAACAGACCAGTTTCAATTTGAGGTTCGTGATGGTGAAGGCGGCTGGTTAGGAACGCCATACTTTAGCATCAAAGTTGATGAAGATTCGACAGGAATCGCAACCGTTGATAATCCTTTTGGTATTTATCCAAACCCAAGTATGGATAATGTCAATGTTGATTTTTATTTAACAACAGATCAAGATGTAACTATTTTTGTATTTGATGCCATCGGAAAAAGAATTAGAGAATATCAATACTCAAATGCATTACAAGGCAACAATATTTTCACCTTAAATGTAAGTGATTTAGCTTCAGGTAGTTATTTATTGCACTTTATTAGTGACGATTTTGTGAGAACAGAAAAAATATTAGTTATTAAATAATCAGTCAAGTAAAACTTTACGATTATTTTAAAGCTTTAGGTTCTTTAAGATATTTTGCCAAAACATTATTTGTTAAATTATTTTTAGCCACGAATGCACGAATTTTCAAGAAAAAATTAATCACTAATATTTATTCGTGTATTCGTGGCAAAAATTCTCAATGAACCATTTTTTTCATCTATTCATATAATTCACAAACATTCCAAAGCTTTCAA
Organism: Saprospiraceae bacterium; assembly: GCA_045106825.1. Classification (GTDB taxonomy): domain Bacteria; phylum Bacteroidota; class Bacteroidia; order Chitinophagales; family Saprospiraceae; genus CAWVWD01. The sequence continues at coordinate 7,780 of JBGCFH010000105.1, forward strand.
CTTCACAATCATAACCAATAATTTTTGCTTTTTCAAAATCCTCAGGTTTGGTTGTAACAAAAACTCGTTTCATACCTAATCGCTTTCCCATCTCTATATCCGAAGCAGAATCACCAACAATAATAGATTTTGAAAAATCAATATTTGGAAAATCTTTTTGAGCTTGTTCTGCCATTCCAGTATTTGGTTTTCGACATTTTGGATTCGTATGTTTTAAGTCAGGACAAATGTAAATTTTATCAATTCTGCCACCAGCTTGAGTAATTTTTGACACCATTTTATCATGAACAACATTGACATTTTCCACCGACATCTTGCCTTTTCCAATACCTTGCTGATTCGTTACAATGACAATCGTTTGAAAGATTTTACTGGCTTTCGCCAATGCTTCCAAAAAATCCTCAAAAAACTCAAACTCCGACCAAACTTTCACATAATCATCAGGCAAACGACGATTAATTACACCATCTCTATCCAAAAAAAGTGTCCAACTGGAATCAATATTTTTTATAAATTCTATTTCAAAATTATCCATTTTCAATTATCCATTTTCAATTGATAAAAAATCAATTTGTGCTTTCGCATAATCTTCGGGTATTCCAATATCAATAAAATATTCATCGACTACAAAACCGCTAAATTTTAAATTATCAACATACTTTTCTAAAAAATCTGCTTCAAAAGAAAATTTTTGTCCAATTGAAAAACCTTGATTTTCAAAAATTGACTTTCGTAAAATGTATGCACCACCATTTATTAAACCTGATGTACGATACTGCTTTTCTTGAAATTGAGTGATTCGCTCCTTTTCATCTAAAACAACCGTTCCATAACGTTCAAAATTTGTCATTGGCTTCAAAGCAAAAGCCAAATCGGATTGATTATTATCAAAAAAAGTATAAAAATCACTAATTGGAACATCAAAAAAAGTATCGCCATTCAATACCAAAATTGGTGCATTAGAACAAGTTGTTGTTGCATTTAAAATTCCGCCGCCAGTTCCTAAAGGTGTTGCTTCCGTTGCATATTCGACCCTAATTCCTTTATAAGAATCCCCAAAATATGCTTGAACAACTTCGCCTTTGTAACCAATCGACAAGACCACTTTCTCAAAATTCGCTTTCGCTAAATAATCCATTATAAACGCCAAAAACGGGCGTTCACAAACTGGTGCCATTGGTTTCGGAACATCTGCAACCACAGATTTTAACCTTGTCCCAAATCCACCTGCTAAAATAATTGCTTGATTTATCAAAATGTTTGAATGTTTGAATGTTTAAATGTTTGAATGTTTAAATGTGCCGATTTTATCAGCATCCCGAAATCTCGGTGATTTGAATGTTTGACGCTGTTTTACATAAAAAAATACGTTCAAACAAGCCAACAATAATTTTTATTCCATTTTCTCACCTAACCCTTTCAAGCGAGATTTAATCGTTTTATTATCTGGGTTTTTCTCCAATGCTAATCTATAAAATTGAATTGCTTTTTTCTTTTTCCCTTCCAATTTATAATATTCTCCCAAACTAAAATACGGTAAATATTCCTCGGGAAACTCTTCAATATTCAGCTCATAAATCAATTTGGCTTCCTCTTTTTTTCCTAATTTAGTCAACTCTCTTGCCAAATCATCCAATTCATTTACTCGAAACGTCCATATTGCTTTTTGAGCTTCTTTTAAGTTTTTATACTCTTCGATTGCGATTTCAACACCTTGTTTTTCAATGGATTGTAACATTATTGGAATAATCGACTTTCGAGGCAAATCATAAGGCATATCATACAATGTCAGTTTAATTTTCTCTGTAATTTCTTCATTTGGTGTTCCATCATTATTACCTAAAATAATAATCGTATGATTATCTTCCACCAAACTAACGATACTCGCTGAAAACCCAGGAATCCTACCCGAATGATGAACTTGAAGCGTTTCTGTACCATTGACATTTACTGGTGTATCTTCAATATACCAGCCATAACCATAATCGCCTTTTTCGGGTTTTAGCATTTTCTTTTTTAGCTTTTTAGATAAAAATTTATTACCCATAATAGCTCTTTCCCATCTATACAAATCCTCAATAGTTGAATACATTCCACCAGCTGCATTCGGAACAGACATATCAATAAACATAGCATTGACAATCTTAAATCCAACTTTTTGATAACCGGCAGCACGTTTAGTCATTATATTATAATGTGAATCATAACCCGTATCATTCATTTCTAAAGGAATCAAAATCCTTTCCTGCAAGTTTTCTTCATAAGTTTTTCTCGTTATAGATTCAATAATTGCCCCCAGAATCACATAACCCGAATTAGTATAACTAAACTTTTCACCCGGCTCAAACGCCAAATCGTCACTACAATACTCTTTCACCAAGGCAACAGTCGGAATATAACTACGGATTATTTTAGTAATAAAATCTGGGCGATTAGAATAATTTGGAATACCCGAAGTATGATTTAATAAGTGATGAATCGTTACTTTATTTCCCGTATCATCTCGATAATATGGCAGATGTGTTGAAATATTATCTTTAAGTTTTAGCTTTTTTTCTTCAATTAATTGCAAAATTATAGCCGCTGTAAATTGTTTTGTGATTGAACCTATTCTAAACTTTGTATCAATTGTATTTGGAATATCCCATTCTCGATTCGCTAACCCAAATGCCTTTTTATAAATAATTTTACCATTTTGAGCAACCAAAACTGTTCCGCTGATTTCACCAAAAGAATTATATAAATTCAGTAATCGGTCAATCTTATTTGCTTTTTCTCTACTTAAAATACCAAGTTTTTGTGCATTTAGTATTGATACATTTAATAACAAAGAAAAGCATATTGTTAAAAAAAATTTATTTTTCATAGCAATAAAAGGTGATTAGGTTTTAGTGTATTATTTTGTGGCAATTACAAGAAACAAATATTGATTCAAATAGTATATTTTATTTTGTGCTTAAAGTTCAACAATTTGTAACACTCCTACAAATTTTAACAAATGGTTTATTAAGAAAAAGGCAAAAATTTCAAGTATGAAATTTTTGCCTTTCCGATTTCAGATTTTATTTCCTGTTCCCTAAATACTAATTCCCTTTCTTCTTCTTGTGTTTCAGCACCTTAGCTTCTGTATAGAATACCGTTTCTTCTGCAATGTTTTTCACCAAGTCGCCTACTCTTTCTAACTTACGAATCGTAGAAGAAATCATTAATAGTCGTTCCGTATTATCCGGATTTTCTTTAATTAAGCTCGTGATTATTTTAAATGAATTATCCGTAATTTCATTAATCGTTGCATCTTTTCCAAAAATCCACCTTGCCAATTTTGTATTTTCAAAATTAAAAGCATGAATTGCATCATCAATCATAGAAAGCACCGTTTCCACCATTTCGGTATAACGCAATTTTTTTAACAACTTCTTATCAAAAGGGTTTTCCATTTCAACCGTATATTTCGCAATCGCTTTCGCATGATCTCCGATTCGTTCCAATTGTGTATTTACCTTTAAGGTAGCAATTACGAATCGTAAATCCACAGCAACAGGTTTATACAATGCAAATATTTTTTCGCATTCCTTATCAATACTCAACTCCATTGCATTCACACGGTTTTCGTAATGAATGACCTCCAAAGCCAAACTTTCATCATGTTTTAAAAAAGCCGTATTCGCATTCGATAATTGTGTGCGAACCAACTGCATCATACCAACGACTTGATCTTTCAGTGATTCTAACTCTGTATATAAATTTGACATTTGTTAATTAACTTATTCTTCCTGTAATGTAGCTTTCAGTTAAAGCTTCTTTTGGATGTGTAAAAATATGTTTTGTTTGTCCGTATTCCACTAATTGACCTTTATAAAAAAAGGCAACCTTATCGCTAATACGACCAGCTTGTTGTTTATCCTCAACAGTCACAATTATCGTATATTTTTGTTTTAATTCAAAAATTAAATCCTCAAAACGACTTTTTGCACTACTATTTAGACACGATGTAGGTTTTTCCATCAAGATAATCTTCGGATTTAGAATTAAAGTACGAGCCAAACATAATAATTGTTGCTGTTCAATAGTCAAGGTTTTAACCGATTCATGTAGCTTATTATGCAAAGTATCCCAAAGATGTAAACTCATAAGTACATGACGGATTTTTTGATTAATCACCTTCGAATCTGTAATAAGACTAAGACGTAAACCCAAGGCTAAATTTTCGTAAATAGACATCGAAAATAAGTTTGGTGAAGAAAACACCATTCCAATATTTTGACGCAGTTTAACAATAGACATATCACTTGTCGATTGATTATCTATGAAGATTTTACCAGTTAATTTGTAGTTAAGATTTTGATCAAATAATTTATTAAACGAACGCAACATTATCGTTTTTCCATGACCTGAAGGACCAAATAAAGCGATTACTTCTTTTCCATCAATCAACATATCAATATCTCTCAAGACAATTCTATTGCCTTGAGAAACACGAAGTTTCTTTATTTGAATATGTTGATTAGAGCCTTCCATTTCTTTTATTCGATTTTTTTAACCATTGACCAACTGTTGTTGAAATTATTGAAATAACAATAATAGAAATAATTACCTCCATTATTTCTGTAGTAAATCCTGCTAATAATATAACAATAAGTATTTCGGAAAACGCTCTTGATACAATATTAATAACGGCTGCTACAAATAATTTTATTTGAGAAGGAATCAAAACCATCGTAGCCGTTCGATAACGACTCGCACCAAGACTATAAGCACCTTCTCGCTGATTATACGGAATTGATTGCAAAATACTAATAAATTTATAGATTAATTGAGGAAGCATCATTCCACCTAATACCAAACCAATAATTAGCATACTCTGAAACGTATTTCCTTGTAAATCAAGTAGTTTCGAAACAACAATCAACAAAAGATAACCAAATACTACAAATGGAATATTTACCAATATTTCAATAATATTAAACCCTTTTTTCCGTATAGTAAAACGTACAAACTCACTCCAATAGATAGATAAACTCCCTCCAACTATAAGTGCAAAGTGAATCCCAACAATAAAAATGAAGGAAAATCCTGTAAGTAAATTCAGAATTGTATAATTGTCGTTAGAATAAAAAGTTAGATATTGAGGCGAATCCGACAAATAGCTGTTTAGTGTTGCATATTCGAAAAGTGGATAAGATAACCAGTACAATCCTAAGCACAACATTCCCAAAATAACAAAATATAATGCAATCAACTTATATCCGTATTGATATATCTTACTCAAGTTTATTTATTTACTGAACAATAAATCACTTGTAAACAATATTTTACAAATAACTATTTTATCTACTATTTCCTAAAATCTAATTTTTTCAAAACGTGGAACAAATTTAGTTCTAATACTGCTGTGTTTCAATGAATTAAACTTTAAGTTAACGTTAAGTTTTCATCACATTTAGGTAAAAGAAATACGTTAAAATTCTTAAAGCCTTATAACTTTTATTATAATTTGTCGTTATATATGTGTCCATCAATAATTTGGATATGAAAAAACAACAAAAACAATAATTCGATAAGGTTTATTAAAACCAAATTTAGCAATTGAAAAAACTGCTATCACAAAAACAAAAAAATAACCAATGAGAGCCATTTTTCTTTCATTTATAACTGTAATTATATTATCTGCTTGTTTAAATGAGCCACAATTACCTCCTTTAACTAATGATTACACATTAGGCGAAAGTATGCCTTTAGCACTACTCGAAGAAGCTTCTTTAAGTCACGAAAATATACACATTATATTCTCAAAAGTACGTGATGAAGCACGTTGTCCAGAAACTTGGCAATGCCTTTGGGAAGGTGAAGCAGAAGTAGAACTCACTCTAAAAAGAGGAGAGTTTACAGAAAAAATACGTTTGAAATATAATGGAGGAGATTGTACAAGTTGTGGAAATGAAGTAAAGGCATTAGGATATAAAATAAAATTAGAGCAATTGACGCCTTATCCTGATGAAAAATTCTATGCAAAAAAACCTTTAAATTTTGAAGACTATAAAATTATAATTTCTATTGTAAATGATGAAAGTGAAATGTATTCGTAAAATAAATAGATTGTAGTTTTTGTTGTTTATAATTCCATTTTTAGTGCTTTAGGATTGATAAACAAATAAATATACATTCTTCGCTGCTTCTTTTTCCCTTATTTTCCACTTCAAATTTGGTTATTTATCCCGATAAACGCCCACTTTTGAAGTAAAACTAAGAAAAAAATAATCTACCGAGAGAACGTACATTTATTTATTCATCAATCCTTATTCATTCATAAAAGCATAAATATAAAACTGCTCAACCGAAAAAACGGTTGAGCAGTTTAAATATCAGTAAGCAATCAATAATTTCAAATTAATTCGCTGGTTCATAATCTCTTAAATAAGGATAATCCTCTTGAATATAAACGTGATCATATAATTCAGAAGCATCTGGAAACGGAGAATCTTCTGCGAATTTAGCAGCATCAGCGATTTCCGCTTTGATTTTAGCTTGAATAGCTTTAATATCTTCTTCCGTAGCGTGTTCTCCTTCAATTATTTTATGCTCAATTATTTTGATAGGATCACGATCACGATAAGACTTCACCTCTTCTTTTGTACGATATTTACCCGGATCAGATACAGAGTGACCTTTATAACGGTAAGTTTTCATTTCTAAGAAATAAGGCCCGTTTCCTTCTCTTGCATGTGTAATAGCCTTATCGAACGCTTCATGAACAGCTTCAGGATCCATACCATCAACTGGCTCACTCGGCATATCAAATGCTAAACCGATTTTGTGTAAATCTTTCACATTTGATGTACGTTCGACAGAAGTTCCCATTGCATAACCATTGTTTTCTACAACAAAAACAACTGGAAGTTTCCATGTCATTGCCATATTGAATGTTTCATACAATGCACCTTGACGAGCCGCACCATCACCAAAGAAACAAACCGTAACATTGTCTGTACCTTTATATTTTTCAGCAAAAGCGATACCAGCACCAGTTGGAATCTGTCCACCTACGATTCCATCACCACCAAAGAAACGGAGTTCTTTTGAGTAGAAGTGCATTGATCCACCTTTTCCTCGAACATTTCCTGTTACTTTTCCAAATAATTCAGCCATTGCAGAACGAGTATCAATCCCTTTTGCAATTGCTAAACCGTGCTGACGATAAGCAGTAATCCATGGATCATTTTGACGAGATGCAGAACTCAAACCTGCTGCAACTGCTTCTTGACCAATATAAACGTGACAGAAACCTCTGATTTTACGTTGTGAATATGCCATTAATGCACGTTCCTCGAAACGACGAATTCTTAACATCGTTTCGTACCAATTTAAGTAAGTTTCTTTCGTAAAAGTTGTCTTCTTTTTAGCTCTTCTTGCCATTGTTATAACTTTGGTTAGTTATATGAAATTGCGAAAATTCGCTTCTATTTTATTATAATTTGGGTAAAGATATTATGCAAATAATAATTATTAGTAAAAAACAGAGGATTTTTTTTGATTAGTTATTTTTCTATTATTTTTTTGTGAAATTTACAATATATATCCTCTTAATAGTGTAAATGCTGACATATTCATAATATTTTAATATAATAAGATTCATTACTCTATTAATTTTTTCTAAAAATTAGGAAAAGTCGTGGCTTCAAATATTAGCTTTAAGGATTTATCAAGTAACTAAACAAGATTATAAGAGTAGGATTTATTAATAAAAATCTAATCGAAGGAATATTAAAAAAAAAGTGTCCATAATTATAAATAACTATTTTTTGTAAGATTTTCTAATTTACCTTTTATAAAAAACAAACATTTGAAAACTGTAATTTTTATTCGTCATGCTAAATCAAGCTGGAAATTTCCAGAACTAACTGACTTTGAACGGCCATTGAATAAACGTGGAAAACGAAATGCTCCTGAAATGGCACTTCGGTTAAAAAAAATTGGTATTCAACCTGATTTAATTGTTAGTAGCACAGCCGTTCGGGCTAAGATGACCGCTACTTATTTTGCAGAATTGTTGAATTATCCAATTGCTCAAATCGAAAAAGTAGATAAAATTTATGAAGCGATGATAAAAGACGTTTTTGAAGTAATTCGTTCATTATCAGATGATTGTAATATTATCTTGGTGTTTGGTCACAATCCAACATTCACAATGATAGCGAATCGTTTTTCTAACACAATGATAGCAAATGTTCCAACTTGTGGAATGTTTGGCGTACAATTCAAAACAGAAAAATGGGAAAATTTTACAGAAAGTCAATCTAATTTTCTATTTTTCGATTATCCTAAAAGTATCGAAGATTAATACAATTTAAAAAGCAATATTTAGAGAATATATGAAGACGCAGTATCCATTAAAAAATCGTGATATCACTTGGTTATCTTTTAATTATAGAGTATTGCAAGAAGCAAAAGATAAACGAAATCCTTTATTTGAGCGCATTAAGTTTTTAGCAATTTATTCCTCTAATTTGGGAGAGTTTTTTCGGGTACGTGTTGCTGCTACGAGGAGTTTGATTAAACTCAAAAAGAAATCACAGAAAGCATTAGATTTCAAACCGAGTACGATTTTGAGAAAAATGCGTAGCGAAATTAACAATCAACAAATTGAGTTTTCAAGAATCTATAATGAAGAAATCCTTCCTGAATTAGCAAAGCATGGAATTATTGTTAGACGCAACACAGACCTAACACCTGATCAAAAAGCATTTGTAGAGTCTTATTATCATCAAAACAAATCCGTTTTTGGTCATCCAGTATTGATTTCAAAGCAAATCATTCGTCCGTCGTTACGTGATGCAGCGTTGTATTTAGCTGCAAAATTGAAAGATGATGGAAGTGATGATGAGCGTTACGCTATTTTTTTTGTTCCCTCGGAGTTTTTACCTCGTTTTATTGAGTTACCAAATAAAAACCCTGATGTACATGAAATTATTTTGTTAGATGATATTGTACGACATACGATTCCGAGTCGTATTCAAGATTATGAGTTTGATTCGGCTTACTCTTTTAAGTTGACCAGAGATGCTGATTTATATATAGACGATGAGTTTTCTGGTAATTTGGTAGAAAAAATCAAGACAGGTTTAGCAAAAAGAAAGGTTGGACCTGCTGCGAGATTCGTTTATGATAGAAAAATGCCAAATTCTATGCTTAAATTCCTAAAGGAATGCTGGAATTTGGAAGACGTTGATTTATTTCCAGAAGGTCATATTCATAATAATTTTGACTTTTTTGGCTTTCCTAATTTTGGTAAATCTCATTTAGAACTACAACCGCTTCCATTATTACCGTTGAGTTCGATGAAAGAACATAATAGTATTTTTGAAGCGATTGAAGAAAAAGATCATTTGATTCATGTGCCTTATCATACATACGAATCTGTCATTCAACTGTTTGAACAAGCTGCTGATGATCCGAAAGTTACTTCAATTAAAATCGTTCAATATAGAGTAGCGAAGTCGTCCCGAATTATGAACGCATTGATTCGTGCAGCCAAAGCAGGAAAAAAAGTCATGGCGTTTGTGGAAATCAAGGCAAGATTCGATGAGGAAGCAAATTTGATTTGGGCAGATAGACTAAAACGAGCTGGTGTCAAAGTTATTTATAGTTTCCCTGGATTAAAAGTACATGCTAAATTAGCTTTAGTGACTCGTAAAGATGAAAACATAAAAAAGCAATATGCTTATATGGCAACTGGGAATTTTCATGAAAAAACAGCTAAAATATACAGCGATTTAGGAGTATTTACGTCGAATATCACTTTGATTTCAGAGATTGAAAATGTCTTTGCTTACTTAGAAACTCAAAAACCACCCAAAAAATCATTTAAACATCTTTGGGTTGGACAATTTAACCTAAGAGAGGATTTGACAAAACATATTGAAAGTGAAATAAGCAATGCTAAAAAAGGTAAAAAAGCATATATTTTATTGAAAGTCAATAGTTTAGAAGATGAACAAATCATTTATAAACTATACGAAGCAAGTATTGCCGGTGTAAAAATTGACTTGATTATTCGTGGAATTTGCCGTTTAGTACCAGGTTTACCGGGTATTAGTCACAATATTAAAATCATTAGTATTGTTGATAGATATTTGGAGCATGCACGAGTCTTTAGTTTCTATAATAAAGGCAATTTAGTGACTTACTTATCATCAGCCGATACTATGGAACGTAATCTTAGTAGAAGAATTGAAGTTGCATTTCCTGTCATAGATGAACAAATCAAAAAAACGATTCAGGATTTGATGGAAATTCAATTGTCCGATAATGTCAAAACAAGAATTATTGATGAAAAACATCGAAATAAATATATAAAACCTAAAGGAAATACTTTAATACAATCACAATTAGTTACACACCAATATATTAAGGATAATTGTTAGTAATAAAATCAAACTATAACTTTACGAATAGTTTATATATTAATTTTAATTTAATATTATTTTGATAATATTTTGATAATTAGACTTTAATAATCTAAGAATTGTTATTTTTGCACGTCCAAATTATTCACCAGTTTATTATAAATAACCGTTCGACACATGCCAACAAACCTCAACGAAATATGGGAATTAATCATAGAATTTTTTCGTAATGAACCTGATATTTGGTTGTACCTTATCATTCCTTTCACCGCCGCATTTATGGGTTGGGCAACAAATGTCATTGCACTCAAAATGACATTCTATCCAATTAATTTTATTGGAATTAAGGCAGAAAAAAACGAATGGTTTGGCATAAAACCTTTAGGTTGGAAAGGTATCGGAGCGATTGGATGGCAAGGAATTATTCCATCAAAAGCAGAAGTAATGGCTGCTCGTGCAGTGGATTTGATGACTGGAAAACTTATCGACATCAAAGCACAATTTTCTCAAATTAAACCCGAAGTTGTAGCCAAAGAAATGGCACCTCGATTAGATGCTTTAGCACATAATATTATCAATGAAACTTTTGCAGAAGAGTTTCCTTTGATTTGGAATACATTGTCGAATAGACGAAAAGAACAAATATTTCAAGCCGCAGCTAATGAATTTCCTCATGTTATCGAAGAAATAATGGATGATGTGAAGGATAATATCGAAGAGTTATTGGATATCAAAGAAATGGTAGTGAATGAATTGACAAAGGATAAAGCCTTGCTCAATGAAATTTTTCTAACCGTAGGAGAAAAAGAGTTTAAATTTATTGAAAAATCAGGTATTTATTTTGGATTTACTTTTGGCGTTATTCAAATGGTTATTTGGTACTTTGTTTCTGATTTGACTTGGGCTTGGACATTATTACCGATTGGCGGCGTTGTTATTGGTTATGCAACAAACTGGTTGGCCTTAAAATTAATTTTTGAACCTGTTGAGCCGTATAAGTTTATGTTCGTTACTTTTCAAGGTTTGTTTATGAAACGCCAAAAACAAGTCGCAAAAGCGTATTCTGAAATTGTTGCTTCTGAAATATTGACGACTCAGAATATTTTTCAAACTATTATAAAAGGAAAAGCGTCCGAAAAATTAATTAAAATAGTAGAACATCATATACAAGATGCTGTGGATAAAACCGCAGGGCTTTCTCGTTCTTTGATTCAATTAACTTCTGGTACTAAAAAATATCAAGCACTAAAACATCATACAACCGAACGGTTTATCGAAGAATTACCAAATGAAATCAGAATTATTTTTGACTATGCCGAAGAAGCACTGGATATAGAAGGTACAATGTGTGAAAAAATGGCTAATCTTTCGCCAAGAGAGTTTCAAGGATTCTTGCGTCCTGTTTTTCAAGAAGATGAATTGAAGTTAATCTTAGTTGGTGCTGCTTTAGGTGGATTGGCAGGATTACTTCAAGTTGCAACTTTAGTATAATCAGGAATACAGCACTATACATTTTGATTTTATAACAAAAACTTGACAGGTTAAAACCTGATTCTTTAGATGGTTCTTTGATAAAAAACACTCGAACAGGAGAAAAATTATCCTTAAAATAGAAGTTTTATCTTTTTTGCCAACTTCTTGAACGGAGTAATATCTAAAGAATCAGGTTTTAACCTGCTGCGTCCCGAAACCTCGGGGATTAAACGCAGAATTTCATATATACTGAGTAGTTACCTTCAAACTAACCATTGTATTCAATACACAAAAAGCAAAAAACGGAATACTTAACACACACATTATCAATGTAATATTATACACAGAACTTCTCAAAACTACAGGATATTATTATTAATAAAAAATCAATTATTTCCTATTATATAGAAATCACCAAAGGTACAAGAACATTAATATTGGGCAAAGCCCGATGAACCATCAATTATTAACAATAATCGTATCCAACTCAAAACGCTCGATAAACATTGTTGAAATTCGTTTTTCGTAATCAGATTGTTGCTTTTTAGCAGCGTCTTTATTCCACCTGAATGAAATTGTCGGAATCGGCGAACAAGTCGAATCCGTAGTTTCGAACATTGTACCAAAACTGATTCTATCTAATTCAGGATAAGTCGTCTTCAACTCCTTACTCACATCATCCAAAATAACTCTATCTGCTTTGAGTAATTCTATCTGTTTTTCTAAATCTTTCTTCTCATTGATAAGCCGTTCTTTTGATTTCTTTTCATCTCGTAAAGCTTCCATCAACTCATCAGATTGCATCGAACGACGAATATTGTCCGCATATTCACGGCCATATTCCGACTGTACGACACGGAAAGAAATTCGCCAATCAGACAACGCTTTGGCGTGTTGCAAACTATCACCAGAGTTTATAGGTTTGCCAAACCAAAAGACATTCAATTCCAAAGAATCTGTTCCTTCCAGTTTATTTGTTGTCGTAAATGAATCCTCAAAATTTTCTTCTACATAATCTTTCATATATTGCTTTTGACGAATGTCTTTCAAAACACTTGAAAAGATAAATGTACTCGGCACAACGACCAAAATCACAAAACCAACTATGATTAATTGAGCTCGAAACTTTTCTTGTTCATTAATATATTGCTTCTGCGGAAAGTCCAATAAGCGAACAATCAAGAAAGTCGCCAAAGCCACAAAAACCGAGTTAATAAAGAACAAATACAAGGCATTAATAAAAATCCACCATTCGCCATGTGCTAATCCATAACCAGATACACAAACTGGTGGTAACAAAGCAGTTGCAATAGCTACACCCGGAATTGCATTTGATTTTTCTAATCGTGTTGTGGAAACAATACCAGCAATTCCACCAAAAAAGGCAATCAAAACATCTAAGATTGTCGGCGATGTTCGAGCCAACATTTCGCTTGTCGGTTCAACACTCGACAAGGGCGTAAATCGAAAATATAGAAAACTCGTCACTAAACTCACGCCTAATGCAATTCCAAAATGCTTTAATGAAGTACGAAGTGTATTTCGATTGTTAATCGCAACGGATAAACCAACACCTAAAATCGGTGACATCAATGGCGAAATTAACATGGCTCCGATTATTACAGCTGGTGAGTTCGTGTCCAAACCAATAGAGGCGACAATTATGGCAGAAATCAATAACCAGACATTTGCACCAGTCATTGTTTTATTAGCCATAATGGAATTTATCGTTCCAATCTGATCAGAACCTTCTTGTATATCTGTAATATCTTGAACAAAATCTTTTGTTCTACGCCAAAGTTCTCCCAAAATTTCATTAAAACTTTGGTCTTGTAACGGCGGTTGATTTGGTGTTTCGTTTGGTTGATTTGTGTTTTCCAATTTGATTAGTGATTTATTGTTAGTTAAGTTTTTTCTTTTAATGATTTTATATAATAGACTTTATTCTAAATAATTTCGTATGAAGCTAAATTATCTTTTATCGCTACTCTTCGTTAACAAAATACTCATGTAGCTAAGGCTACACTCCGTTTTTGTCGCCTCGATTAGCAATAAAATCTTAATTTCCATTC
>JBGCFH010000106.1:0-9581 GCA_045106825.1 Saprospiraceae bacterium
GTAAGAAATAAAACCTTGATTGTTCTCTAAATCCGTCTGAATAGTCGAAATCGTTGCTAATGCTGCACTATATTTTAAATCATAATATTTTGGATAATTATCTTTAATCGAATCTCGTAAGTCGTCTAAATCTATACTAAAATCGGTTAAATAATTTTGATACATTTCAACTTTATCGGTTTCCTTATTACTTTTTACTAATTGTAGTTGTCGTTCATAAAAAGCGACATTTGCAGTTAATTCTTTTTCTCTATCTTGAATAGTTCTCGGAATAATCGTTTGATTATCATTGGTTTGCAAATCAGATAATAAAATGTTTGATTTTACTTTTTCAGCATAATCAAATGCTTTATTGATATATTTTTTATCATTTGTTCGTTGATAAAGTTGATGTGCTACCTCAATGGCTTGTTCGTATATTTCTTGATTTCGTTGATTATTGATAATACGACTGTCATCATACGAATAGGCTTGTAATAAAGTATCAACCCATTGAAAATCGACATCATAAGTGGCTAAAGCAGCTTCTAAGTTTTTTTGCTTTTCGGAAAACTGACTCAAGTGATAGGCTTTATATTTTAAAGATTTTAAGAGATGAATCGGATTTTTTATTGTGCCAAAATAGGTCGGATTGGCATAAGGATTTAGTGTATCTACAAAATGCGGAATGTAATGATGTAAAGATTTTTGAAAGTAAAACATTGCGTTATCAAAATCTCTTTTTTGAGCATAAGCACGACCTAATTTTCTATTTAATCCTGCTTTTAAATTAGAGCCTAAAAATTGTTTTTCGCTTATGTTATTAAGAATTTCTAAGGCTTGAGTCGCCTTGTGTTGTTCTAATAGCAAAGCGGAATAATTCATTTTTGATATTGATAAGGGAGTATTAGTAGTATTTTTTAAAGCCTTTTTTAAATAAATTTCAGAACTATCAAATTGATTTATTTCCATAAAGGAAACTCCGAGATGATTATAAATTATACCATATTCTTTAGCTTGTTTATTTTGAGGAATTTGCTTGATTAATTGTAAATATTGTTGTCCATAGGTAATACTTTTATCGTAATTCATAGTTCTATAAGCATCTATAGAAATCGCTTTTAATACTTGTAACTTACATAATTGATCCGGGCAATATTTAGTTGATTGTATGTTACAATTGTAAGCTTTTTGGAATGCTCCAATTTTGCTATAAAAAGCTCCAAGATTAAAATAATTATCAGCTATAAAAAAAGAATCTTTAGTTACTATTGGAGATTTATTTAAATAGAATTGGATACTATTTTCCGTATTTTCAATTGCTTTATTAAAGTCTCCATTTGCATCATAAGCTAATGCTAATAAGTCAAGAGTTGTAATATATATTTCGGATTCTAAATTATACTTTTTGTAAATTGTTTGAGCTTGAATCAAATCTTTTTGAAAAGATACA
Source organism: Saprospiraceae bacterium (assembly GCA_045106825.1). Lineage (GTDB taxonomy): Bacteria > Bacteroidota > Bacteroidia > Chitinophagales > Saprospiraceae > CAWVWD01. The sequence goes on from JBGCFH010000106.1 coordinate 1,433, forward strand.
TAATCTTCTAAATAATAATAGTTGACACTTTTAGTAATGATTGCCCAAGCATATTCTAACCATTTTTGATTGTGTTCAAGGATTTTTATAGATTTATCATAATAGAAGATTGAACTATCAAATTGTTCATACAATAAATGAACTTCCGCCATTTGTTTTAGTATCAATCCTAATTGTACATTTTGACTATCTAATTTGTCTTCAGCAATTTCTAAAGTATGAATAGCACAATTTCGTTTTAAACTATCGCTAATATTATCATAGATAACACATTGTTTTACACCATAAGCAGTATATAGACTCCAATCTTCTTTCTGTAAAGCAATAGTCTTGGCAGAATCTAATATCATTATAGCTTTTTGATATTGCGACTGAGTTTTTAAACTATCAGCATACAATAGATAACTATCTGTTATGGTATCGTTTTGAGTGATAATAGTTTCTTGCTGCAGAGCAGTTTCAACTTTTTGACAATGATAAAAAAGCAATAGTAAACCTAATAAGATAACTATAAGCCAATTATTTTTTAATGTTATATATCGCATATGTTTTCAGAATCTACCTTATGAATTATGGTCTCATAAATGGAAAAAGGAGAAAATTGCTTTTCTCCTTTTATATAAATTTCTAAAAAATCATCTGTAATACAAAATTATGATAATTGTTTCTTATATGAAAAACATATAATGTTTACTTACCAAATGAACATTCTTTGCTGTAAACTCAATTAATCATTTTTAAATGTCCCTTTTACATTTTTGTCGCTTTGAATTGCAGTTGCCTTCCAAGTTTTTACTTTAAAGGTACATGAATCTCCTTCAATAGAAATAGAACCCTCTTTTATACAGCTAAATGTAGCCGATGAGTCAGAAATATGAATAGCATCTGATGATTGAAAATATTCTCCATTTTCTTTTATTATGACTTTTATATAATATTCCCCGGAAGGGTAATTGCTTGGAAAAAGAATATCTACTTGATATTTATTATATAAATCAGTTGTATTTTGTCTCGTCACCGTCACTCTTGTCGCTTTAGGTCTATCGAGTATAGGATCATCTTTTTGCTTTTGCTTTTCAGCTACTTCTATTACCTCAGATTTTTCCGAGTCTTTCGATGTATTATCCTCTGCTTTTAATAATAAATCTGTTAATAGATTTTTAATTTGAACTCCCCAATTCATTGGTAATGTAAGATTCATTAGATTTTTCATATTTTTTATTTGTAGTTAATTGAGTTGTGTGTCAAATTTAGGTTTTGAATCTACAACTCTTGGTTTATAAAATTGGTTTCTATTTATTCATGTCAACAATCTCAAAAGTATTACCCTCGTTTTTTGTTTTTTAATTTCCACCAAATCAAAAAACCACTTACTAACATCAACAAAACAGAACCAAAAATCAACAAAAATCCCCAATTTCGACCTTTCTTAATCGGCTGCACATCACCAATAGACACAAAACCTGCCCAATAATGTGGATGTAAAGTCGATAAATCTTCTCGCTTCAAAAACGTCAACTTTGCTTGATACAACGCTTCGTCTTTATTCATACCTTGAGCCAAATTTTTATAAAAATAAGGCATCAAACGGCTTGTCGCTTGATCATCCACTTTCCACAAACTCATCACAATACTCGGAACACCTGCATACATAAAACTTCGCCCCAAACTCGCAATTCCTTCACCATAAATATATTTCCCCAAACCTGTTTCACACGCACTCAATACAACTAATTGAGCATTCAAATTCATATTGGCAATTTCGTTTTGATACAATAAATACTGCTCTTTGTCTTGTGTTTTTGTATTCGTAAATTTTAAATTTGCTAAGTTTTCATTTTCAAAGTTAGCTTCTCCGTGCATTGCTAAATGTAAAATACCAAAATTTGGTGCTTGTTCCACAAAATTGGTTTTCGTTGCCGTTTCACTTTGGTCAAAATCCCCATCAAAATGTGTGGCAATCGCTTGAATTTCTTTTCCTGTTCCTTGTAGCTGCATCGTGCCATCACGAAGTGCTTGCATTGTGCCTCGACGTTTTGCTATCGGTTGATTGCTCTCGTAAGGAGGTGCGTAAGCCAAGCATTTATCATTGGTTTTGAGTTGACTTTGTATGCGTTCGTTTTCACGCAAAAGCGTTGCGGAATACGCATAATGTATTTGATAATCATATAATAAATACGGCAGTTTTGAAAAGTCTTGATTGGCTTGAACAACTTTATTGGTCAATATTTCAAATGGAATATTGTTCAATGTTCTATCAGGAATAATCGTTAATTGATTCACTGATTTTGATAATTGTTCGACCGATTGTTGTAAAACTGCGTCATATAAATCAGTCGCTGTTTCATTATATTCAGCAAAACCTTCGACGGTCAAATTTGGCTGACCTAACATTTGCCGAAAGGCTGTTACTTTTTTGTCAATTGTAGTTGTACTATCTAATTTTGAAAAGTGAAAATCGTCTTTTGAAATCGTAAAAACGTAAGTCGAACTATCACCTAAGTAATAAGAAATAAAACCTTGATTTGATGCTAAATCTTGTTGAATAGTTGGAATAGTCGAAATATCATAAGCGTATTTTAAATCATAATATTTTGGATATTTTACCTTGATTGAATCTTTCAAATTGATTAAATCAAGTCGATAATCAGTTAAGTTATTTTCATACATCTTAATTTTTACCTCATTTTTGTCCTTTTTTGCTTGTTGCAATTGTCGTTCGTAAAAGGCAGTATTGGCAGCTAAAGTTTGTTCTTGTTCCTGAATAACTTCTGGTATTAGTTGCTGATTACCAGTATTTTGTGAACTTGATAGCAAAATATTGGACTTAAATTTCTCCGATAGAACAAAGGCTTTATGTGCATATTTTTCATCTTTAGTCTTTTCATATAGCAAATGTGCTAAGTCAATCGTACGTTCATAAACCTCTTGATTTCGCTTATTGATAATTCTATTTTCATTATAGGCATACCTTGTTCGTAAGGTATCAATAAATTGTAATGACAATTCGTAAGTTTCTAATGCACTTTCTAAGTTTTTGAGTTTTTCTGGAAATTGCTGAAGCGTTTTAGCTTTATATTGCAAATCAAATAAGAAAAAATCAGGATTTTTAATACCACTAATTGTAGTAGGATTTGCATAATAATTCAAAGTATCTGTAAAGGTTGGACAATTATAATGAAGTGCTTTTTGAAAGTATAGCATTGATTTTTCAAAGTTTCCTAAAAGTCCATACGCTATACCATATTTTCGATTTAGCCTGGAGTAGTGAATTGATTTATGATTGATATTCACTTGGTCTAATAAAGTGATAGCTTCTAAAGGGCGTTCAGTTTGAAGTAAAATAGAACAATAAGTAAGATTAGAAATAGATTTACTTTTTTCACTTGCCGTATTTAAGGCTGATTTTAAATAATACGCACTGCTATCTAACTCATTTAATAATAAATAAGCATATCCCATACTTTCATTTACTCTCGTAATATATGCTTGTAATTCTTTTGTAGGTAAGTGAATCAATTCTTTTTTAGCTAAGGTTAATAAGCGAATACTTTCACGAGGATTATAACTATTTTCTGCAATCTGACTTTTTTCTATTAGAATCCGTACATATTTTTCTCGATCATTTTTTTTAAAATAACCATTTGCCTTATTAAAATAAATTGTTGATTTTTGATGTGCTTGGATTCTATTATAAGAAACGCCTAAATTGTAATAATTATCTGCTATATAAAAAGAATCTAAAGGATTGAGATTAGACTTACTCAAATAGAAATCAATAGACTTTAAAGTGTTCTCAATTCCTTTATCGTAGTTTTCTGCTTCATAGTAAATGACTCCAAATAAATCTAAAGTAGCGATATATATTTCTTCATCAAGTTCATATTTTTTGTACTTTGCCTGTGCTGCTAATAGATTGTTTTTAAATTTATCATTTTGCTGATTATAGTAATGACTGACACCTTGTGAAATCAATGCCCAAGTATAAGCTTCCCATGATTGATGAGATTTAAAAATTTCTAATCCTTTATCAAAGAAAATTATCGCACTATCATAGTTTTCTTCCAAAGCTTTGAGTTCTCCAATTTGGTTATAAGCATAACCCAACTGTAAATGATTTTTTCCTAAATACTGTTTTGCTAACCGTAAACTCTTTTCAGCATATATCTTTTTGGAATCATAATCTATATTATCTGAAAAATAGGCTTGTTGAACGGTACAATCTACAATATTTTCCCAATCATCATGCTTTGCAAATAAGGTAATAGCTTTATCCAATTGTTGGATTGCTGCCTCAAACGCAGATTGTTCAAAAAGCAAATCCGCTTCTTTTTTAATACTATTTGCTTTTATCGTATCTGCTTCATAGGTCTTATCCATCACTTTTTTGGTAACCTTTGGTTGAAAATTGTAACCTATCCATCCAATGATAATTAACAATAAAAACCTATACCATATTTTTGACTTGTACATAATTCTAAGGTTTACGCCTATCAATCGTGGAACGTTATAGCTATTTGATTTTTTTTGTCTGTATTAAATTATAGCGTTTTCGCAATGGCGACTAAATAGGCTTACCAAAGACTAAATCATTAATTTAGTATCGATTTATAAATCATTAATAATGAAATTTTTAATAATAAAATTATATAAATTTCATTATCGTTGGTTCGCCTGCAAATCAACCACTACGAAGACAAAAATCCTTATTTTAATTATACCTCATAAAAAAATTCATCTTGTAAAAATGATTAGGAAGGTGATAATTGTAAAGAATGATGCTTAACGGTAACAATAACTAATAGGATTATTTTAATTTCATATAGTAAACCCTAAAAGTAAAAAAGATAGAGGACATTATCGTCCTCTACCTTTTAGATTTTATAATAAACAATAGAGACTAATCTCTTTACGCTCCCAGATTCCCCATAGTGTACAGAACCATTTATCTTGTTTTCTCCAAAAAGATTTAAACTGATAACTATAATTCCAATAATTATTTTGAGAATTATTGTCTATGGCTTTATTTATACTAAATTGGGTTATCTTTTATACTATGCTTCCTGAAGTTTTTACTTTTGGAGTAGTTCTTGCACCCATAGAAAGTTTAGTTCCTTTGGGACGACCATTCTTAGCTTGTATTTCAATAATTCCTTCAAAAGAACCTTCTTTAATCCTTACGTAAGCACCTTCGTCTTCCTTATAATAATTATCAAGAAGAAAAAATCCTGTTACTGTATCAAAGTATAACCCGTAAGTGTCATCACGTTCTGCTGATAAATTTGGATTTTCATTTGTAGTTGACATAATGTTTTTAAAATTTGGTTGAGTTGTAAGTTTATAATATTTGTGGCTAAACATTCAACTCAAAATGTTATAAAATTGGTTTCTATTCGTTTATGTTAGTAGCGAGGAAAGTATGACCCTCTTTTGGTGGGAATTTTATGAATTATATTTTTTGTGGTTGTTTTAAAATCCAAAATTATCTTATTGTAATAAGAATAAACGTTTGATAATTAATTATGACTATAAATTGATCTCTTGATAAAAATTATCTTGTGTAACTAATTTCATCAATTGTTGTTTGCATTTTAGTTTTCGTTTGGCAGCATAACCAGGGCTGGCAAAACCCATTTTTTTAGCGATTTCCTTCATTTTCAAACCTTCATAAAAGAAGGTTAACACCTTTTGACAACCTTCTCCTAATTGTTTGAATTTTTTTTGATAAAACGCTGTTCGTTCTTTTCGTTCTAAATCCTTTTGGATAGAATTATTATCAAAAATTTCTGGTGCTTTTTCTATATCGACTGTAGAACGTCCTTTTTTTCTACTTTTGTTTAACCAGATAAACTTACAAATAGAATAAAAATAGGTCAATAAACCACTCGTTAATTCAAAATCTGGTGCGTGTATTTTTCGAAATAACACAATCATACCTTCTTGAAAAACATCTTTAGCATCATCAATATTTCCATTATTTGAAGTTACATATTGAATAATGGCTTTACTGTATTTTTCATAAATCTCATTAATGATTTTAGAGTTATTATCTCTAATACCATTAATATAATAATCATTGATTGTATTGTTTGTGACTTGCTTGTTTTCCATATTTATCTTTCCAGCTTGTTGCAACATTTATTTCAGAATTTATGGGGAGAATTACTGAAATAATAATTGTTATTTGCTGCTAATTTATAAGATAACTTATTGACTTTTAATTGCTCTTTGTCCCAAAAGTAACTAATTCAAGCATTATACAAAATAGACTTTACAATTTTTTTAATTTTTCTCTATCCGAAGGGTAATACTTTTTTCATTCTAAACATCAATAAATAACAATGAAAACGAAAACAGTTACTGAGTAGGAATAACAACCCCAAAAAACAATTTGAAAACAATAATTCATAAATTATGAAAAGTGAACTTACGTTTTTATTAGAGTTAATTTGTTAGCAGATACTTGTATTTGTTGATTTTTTTAAGACTATTACCCCAAATTACAATTTGTTTGCCTCATTTGCTTTATTGTGAATGAGGTTTTTATTTTTGATTGTGTTATATCCTCATGTAGAATACAGAGATTTTTACAGAAAATACACAGAAATAAAAAGTGCTTATTTACACTACTTTATTTCTTAGAATCCTAACTCTATCAAAACTTCTTGCATCAAATCAGGTCGGTCAGTTATCAAACCATCTGCACCTTTTTCGATTAAATCTTTCATCGTCGTTTTATCGTTGATTGTCCAATAATGAACAGCCATATTTCGACGATGAGCAGAATTAATAATACGTTTTGTAGCTAAGTTAATATTACTGTTTTCTGTAGGAATAGCAACAACGGAAGCTTCGGGCCGATATAAAAACTCCATGGCAGAAAGTCCTGTAAATACAAAATCTTTGGTTTCTTCTTCTGATGTTCCAATTAAGATTTCACCATTTGTAATTTCATGAAAATAATTCAGCGTTTCTTCACTAAAAGCAACGACTACAATCTTATCTTGTAATTCAAATTGTTCAATCATTTCCTTTAATATTTCGGCAGCACGTTTTCCATCTTCGCCTCGGTCTTTGAGTTCGACCATGAACTGATAATCTTGAAATGTTGTGAAAACATCTTCTAATTTTCCAATTGAAACAGGAATACCAATTGTATCATTTTTATAAGGAAAATTGCCGTCGATATCTTGAAAATTATATCCAAAATTAAACTGTAACAATTCGTCAAAAGTATAATCAATCACGTTTCCCGTTCCATTGCTCATTCTATCAATCGTCAAATCGTGATGTGTCACTAAAACCTCATCTTTGGTCATGGTTACATCCATTTCTAAAGCATCAACACCAATATCTGCCGACCCTTGAAATGCAATCATCGTGTTTTCAGGGAACAAATGCTTACTTCCACCATGTGCAATTATCCAAGGAACATCGCCTTTTTCGATTTTATATGGATTCTGTTCTATTGCGTCTTGTTCTGGTACACAAGCATTGAGGACTGACAAACTAATTATTAATAAAAAGATATTTTTCATGTTAAGCATTTTTTAAAAAAATAAGATTAAACCAATAACACCTAAAAACGCTAAAATCGTTAAACCTCCAGCAATTAAACCAATCCATGACCAACGACTTTTTTGTTTTTTGCGAAAAGCTATAATTCCCAAAATAACAGCCGCAACACCTAATAAAATACCAATGATACTTAAAAATGGTATAAATGCTAATATTAATCCTAAAACACCACTTCCTGCTGATAAATAATCGTAACGAATCGTTTTAGGCTCGTCATTTTCTTTTTGTTGAAAATTATTAGTTTGTAGCTTCATACAGGTGTATTGACTGCTTACCGCTGACATTTGTAAAGTCATTGATATTGAAAGTATTAGAAAAATATATTTCATAGATTTTGATTTTTTGTAAAGTTACAAAATGTGAATTAAGCTACAATAAAAATTAAACTTGTAAAGCTATATATAAATACATAATTTTGATTCTAATTTTTTTAAGGCTCTTTATGATTCTATGTGGTTTACAGTAGCGGCTGCTTTAGCTGCCGTATGAGTTTGTGATATTTTCGGCAGCCCCGAGGACTCGGGGCCGTTACTTAGCATCAAAATATTCAAAACCACGTAAAATCATAAAG
>JBGCFH010000107.1:0-6572 GCA_045106825.1 Saprospiraceae bacterium
CGAGTTTGACGACCTTTTTTGTGTGGTAAAAAGCCTTCAAAAAAGAACTTATCTGCTGGTAAACCTGAAGCAACTAACGCAGGAACAAAAGCCGTTGCACCTGGCAAACAGTCAACTTTGATTCGAGATTTTACACATTCTCTAACCAGTAAAAAACCAGGATCAGAAATCGCTGGTGTTCCAGCATCAGAAATCAAAGCAATGTGCGAACCACTTTGCAAAAGATTAATCACATGCTCTAAAACCTTGTGTTCGTTGTGTTGATGATACGACTTTAGAGGCGTTTCAATTTCAAAGTGCATCATTAATTTTTTGGAAGTACGAGTATCTTCCGCCAAAATTAAATCTGCTTCCTTCAAAATCCGAATCGCACGGAAAGTCATATCTTCCAGATTGCCGATTGGTGTTGGAACTACAGTTAGCATTTTCTACAAAGTCATTATTACACCAAACCTGACAGATTTTGAAAATCTGTCAGATTTCACATAAAAGATTATTTAATCGTATAGGTATAAAATTCCATAACTGGATTATGTAATAATTTTTCACATGCTTTTTCTACCGCTGCTTTTGCCTCTGCTTCGTTTGCAGCGTCGATAGTCAATACAATGTGTTTTCCGATACGAACATCTTGAATTGCATCTAAATCTAAGTTTTTCAATCCTTTTTCCACTGCTTTTCCTTGTGGATCTAACAATTCCTTTAATGGTAAAACATCAACTATTGCTGTAAATGTCATTTTCTTGATTATTTCACACAAATTTCGCAGGTTATCGCAGATTATTTCAATCTGTTTAATTGCGTAATTTGCATTAGTTATTTGTAATAATTTATTAATTAGTAGTTCGTTTTCTTAACGTAGATTTTGAACTTAATTATGCTATTTTATTTCTAAATAATAAAGAGATTAATACATAAAGTATAAATCCAATTGCAAAAATAGCCCAGCCAACGAATGGAATCAATCCTAAACTAATAATCACATATAAATAGCGAAATTCGTTGCCTTGCCATTTCATATTTTTCATTTTGAAACTAAACATTGGAAATGGTGAGTTCAATAAAAAAGCAGATAATAAACTGCAAAATATCAAAACTGGAACAGTTAAGTATTCTTGTAATCCCAAACTTTCATGATGCCAGATTAATAACAAACCAACAATGAAAGCAGTATTTGCAGGTACAGGAACGCCAATGAAATTAGAAGTTTGGCGAGTATCCAAATTAAAAATTGCTAATCGCAAACATGCTGCAAGTGTGACTACAAAACCGATATAAGCCAAATACTCTGGTTCGGTAGTGATACCTTCCGCAATCAAATGATACATCACAAAACCAGGCAAAACACCAAATGTCACCATATCTGCCAATGAATCTAATTGCATTCCTAACTCTGATTTGACATTCAATGCTCTTGCTGCCAAACCATCACCTAAATCCAACCAACCTGCGATAAATCCATACCAAAACACCATCATGTATTCACCTTGAAATAAACTCAAAATCGCCAAACATCCACAAAAGACGTTGGCTAAAGTAATTGTATTTGGTATATATTGTTTTATTGACATTCGTTACATTTTTGATTTATGTCGCAAAGATAATCTTTTTACTGATTAGTGATTAGTAATCAGTAAATGTAAAAAAATAAAGTGTCAAATACTCTTGAAAGTATTCAACACTTTATTTTTTGCAATTAACAATTAACAATTAACAATTAACAATTAACAATTAATAATTAACAATTAAAAAGGTCTTGACGCGGCAGAATGGTATTGTGGCAAATCATCTGTTTTCCATTCACCTTTTGGTACTTGATTTCCCCAACCCATGATTTGGCATAATACAGGGACTTTATCCATAATTTCTAAATCATTTTGCCAATATTCGCCTTGAAGTTCAAAATCGTTTTCAGAAAAGCGATGAGAAACCGATTGACTCGTTTTATAAGCTATTAGTTCTGCTATTTTATTATGTAAATCTGGATATTGAATTGGATTTTGAATTGGTAAATTTAACCATTCCGTAATATATTCTGGATCTTGAACGGTCTTTCTAAAAGTTGCTTGTCCTTGTAATAATAGCCAACTTCTAAAATTCAAAAATTCTTCTTGAGTACAACCATCATTCACAACAAAAGCTGCCGCCCAAAGATCAGTTTCATAAGAATCCTTCATCAATTTCCAATAAATATTTTCAAATTTATAAATATTAGTAATCGACCATTCGGACAGTAAATCAATCAACAATTGGCTTTGTTGATACGCATTATTATTCATCTCTTGAGAATGTTTGACCAACATCCACAAGATTTGTTCGTTCATACGTTGATAAACTTTTTTTGAAAATATCATCTTGGAAACTACTTGTATTTTGTGATTAATAAGATGTTCAATATAAATACATTTTTAGTAGAATTGCAATAGCTTTGTGAAAAAAATTGCGAGTTACAGGTTACGAGTTGCGGGTTTGACGAATTGACGACTAATTTTAACTATCTTTTAATTAGTATTTTTAAATTGTAATTTACCGTTGAAAAGGTCAAACTTGCAATACGAAACTTGCAACATAAAAATTCAACACAATGAAAATAATTGTAGCATCAAAAAATCCTGTAAAAATACAAGCTGTTCAGAATGGTTTTGCAGAAATGTTTCCTGATTGGGAATTAGAAACAGAAGGCGTAAGTGTTCCATCAAACGTAAGTGACCAGCCGATGGGCAATGAAGAAACTTTTCAAGGTGCAATGAATCGTGCTAAAAATGCTCAAGCAAAAATGCCAAATGCTAACTTTTGGGTTGGTGTCGAAGGTGGAAATATTCGACACAATGATACCGATATGGAAGTCATGGCTTGGATTGTTGTTTTGTCGAAAGACAAAATGGGAAAAGCTCGAACAGCTGGTTTTTTCTTACCAAAATCCGTTATTGATTTAATTAATCAAGGCTACGAACTTGGTCATGCTGATGATATTGTTTTTAAATTAGATAATTCAAAACAGAAAATGGGTTCAGCAGGATTATTAACTGATGGTGTAATGAATCGCTTACGATTTTATGTTCCAGCTGTAATTTTGGCATTGATTCCGTTTTATAAAAAAGAACTTTTTTAAGTTGTTAATATAAGTAGGTTGATATATTTATAACAGCGATTTCTAATTTGGAAAATCTATTGCACCGTTCCCGAGGTTTTGGGAACGGTGCAAGTGAAAAATCAAATTAGAAATTGCGGAATCCTGTAAATTCTGTCAAAATACTTAGTTGTTCTAAATTTTAAAAAATGAAAAAACTGCTTTATCTCTGCATTATTCTAATCGCTTGTAATCAATCGAACGAACCGAAAACCATTGGTTTAGAAATGCCAAATGTAGAACAATTAGAAGAATTAGAACAATTACCGAATGTATCAAATTCGACTACAAATGAATATGTTTGGTTAGAAAATTATGATATTAATACCGCATTAATCAACCGAATTCCAGTACCAAAAGGTTACAAAAGGGTAGAAGTGACAGAAAATAGTTTTGCAGATTGGTTAAGACATTTGCCACTAAAACCTTATGATGCGAAGATGTTGTTGTTTAATGGCCAACCAAAACCTCGTCAAGATGTTCATGTAGCGATTATCAATATTGACGTTGGTGACAAAGACTTACAACAATGTGCAGACGCAACAATGCGATTGAAAGCCGAATATCATTATAGTCGAAAAGAATACGATAAAATTCATTTTAATTTTACTTCAGGTGACAATGTTCGTTTTGATGATTGGCGATTTGGGCGAAAGCCTAAAGTATCAGGAAATTCAATCAACTTCACACCTAAAATAACTACTGCCAATAATTCGTATTCTAATTTCAAAAAATATATGAATATGATTTTCATGTATGCAGGAACGTACTCGATGAGTCAAGAACTTAAAAAAGTCGATGTTTCAACGATTCAAGCTGGTGATGTTTTCATTATTGGCGGATTTCCAGGTCATGCAATGATGGTGATGGATATTGCTAAAAATAAAGATGGTAAAACGATTTTTTTACTATCTCAATCGTATATGCCAGCTCAAAATATTCACATTGTGAAGAATTTTAATGCAGAAAGTAAAACTTTAGGTTGTTGGTTTTCAACGGATTTTAGTGATGTTTTGAATACACCAGAGTTTGCCTTTGGTCGAGGTGATTTGAAGCGTTGGTAGGATAGGATGGATGCAAACGGATTTTCCGTTTGCCATCAATCGTTAACTGTTTTAGTCCAAATAAACCTCTGTCGCCCCAAAACCATACTTGTGATGATGTTCATTGGTAAACATTCGTACATAGGGATTTCGAGATAATTTCTTTTGAATCGCATAAAAAATCCTCAACTTATTAAAAGTCAAGGATAACTAAACCTTAATCATTATTTATGTACAATTTTGGTATTTTATTATTTCAATTTAGAAGGCAATTGTCCGAAACGCTTGCGAAACTCATTAGAAAAATAAATCGGACGCAAAAAACCAACGGCATAACTCACTTCTGCAATCGTTTCATACGATTTATGTTCTATTAATACTTTCGCTTTTTGCAATCGTAATTCTTTAATGTATTGAGCAGGTGTAAATCCTGTATTTTTTTTGAGCAATTTTCCAAAATGTCTTTCTGATATATTTAACTTCTCTGTTAATTGAACGACTGATAAATTATAATCTGAGAGTAAAGGAGTAAGCATTTCATTAAGTGCTTCAACCCAATTAATATCTGCATCATCAGGCACTTGAAGCGGTACTTTAACTATTTTATACGTAATCATTTCAAATTGCTTTATTCAAAAACCTTCCATCTCAATTATCATCTCTTATTAAAATGGAAAGCTGTTATTTTCAAAAAGGTCTTAGGTGTTATTCAAAATTTAAATAGATGTGAAATAAAAGCTGCCTCAAATGAATGAGGCAGCAGGATATTAAAAATCCAAATTATACGTTCACTTCATTTACTGTTTAATAATCGTATTGGTATTAACGCCGACAGATGATTTTATCTGTACGAAATAAGTACCTGCAACGAATGTTGTCATATCTAAACGGTATGTATTCTCCCCTTTGGCAGCAGTAAATTCTCTTGTCATTACTACTCTACCAGTTACATCAACAATCGTAATTGTCATCGTTTCTGCTGTAGTAGATTCATAATCAATCATTAATACATCTCTTACCGGAATTGGGTAAAGTGTCACCTGCGTATTACCGATTTGATTTCTTTCAACGACTTCGATTTTACTGTATTCATAATTACCATCAAAATCTACTTGACGTAAACGATAGTAACTAACCAATTCAGGTTGTTCATCAACAAAGCTATAATTAGACGTTTCAAACGTTGTCCCATTTCCTGCGACTTGTCCGATAGTTTCAAAGTTGATACCATCAGTTGAACGTTCTACCTCGAAGTGACTGTTGTTTTCTTCGCTGGCAGTTTGCCATTGTAGTAGATTGTTTGCGTTTTCTGCTTTAGCAGTGAAGTAGGTTAGTTCTACTGGAAGCGGAGCTATAGTCATAAAAGTATATGGACCAACCCATTCACTATCTTCACCACCGCAACTACTTTGATAATACACATAGTAAGTAGTTGTTCCTGTTAACCCTGTCATACTATATGCCGGAGTTGTCATTACTGATGTACTACCATCTTCTTGATTATCACCAGGTGTAAAATCTGCACCTGCTTTCCATTCGATATTCCAATCTGACTCTAAACCACCTGCTGTCCATGATAAATCTGCAGTTGTTTCACTAAGATTTGGAGCTGACATTGCTGTAGGAGCTATTATAATCTCTCCAAAAATATAGGCAGAACCTGATTTTGAACCATTATCATCGTTATATGGAGCTCCAACAATGGCTCTATCTCCTGAAATAGAAACACTAAGACCAAAATAATCATATGTAGCCGCATCAGAAGCTAATAATTTTTGTGTTTCAACCCATGTGCCATTCTGTAACTCAAAAATATAGGCAGAACCTGAGTTTGAACCATTATCATCATTGTAACGAGCTCCAACAATGGCTCTATCTCCTGAAATAGAAACACTACGACCAAATTCATCATTTGCAGCCGCATCAGAAGCTAATAGTTTTTGTATTTCATCATATTCAATAGAACAATTACCGTCAATTGTTACTGTCGTAGCACTTGACCAAGGGCTTGTATTACCAATACCACAGATGGTTCTAACATAGAAATCGTAGGTTGTACCTGCTATCAATCCTGTTAAGGTATAAGGATTTGAATTAACGATAAGTGTTGTTCCTGTTCCTTGTGTAAAACCTGTAGTGCCATATTCTATTTCCCATGAAGTTGCCGTACCATTTTCTGTCCATGTTAAATCAACATCAGTAGAAACTAAAGAGGCATTTGTGGCAATAAGATTAGTTGGTACCGCACACAATGTTGCAAAACTTTCAACGGTTGACCACGTTGGATTACAAGCTGTTTTTACATAAAAATCATAAGTCGTATTTGGCATCAAACCTGATAAAGCGTAAGGTTTCGCATTAACGGTAATCGTTGTGCCTGAACCTTGAGTAAAACCTGA
>JBGCFH010000108.1:0-4033 GCA_045106825.1 Saprospiraceae bacterium
CGCCTAAATGATGAAATTCTGAAAATAAACGATATTGATTTTACTAAAAATATCCAAAGTCAATATTGCTTTTTTCTACATGATAAAACGGTGAAAGATTTGGAAGTTATGAATTTGACGATTCGTAGAGATGGAGAAATTTTGGAATTTGAGGTTGAGAAAGTGGACGTGATGAAGATAAAAAGAAGCGTAAACTGAACCATCAACCTCAAAATTTCGTATATTTACAAAGAGATTTTTTTAATAAAATAGTCAATATGAGTTTTGAAACTAAAAAATTGAATTTGATTAATTGGATAATGTCTATCAATGATGAAAAAACAATTGATAGAATCACCAATTTTATTGGCAAGTTTTTTAATATTTCATCACAAGAGGAAACACAAGAAGAAGTTGATTTAACGCCTTTTATGGCAACGATTGATAAGGAATTTGATTTGGAGAAAATTGCCAAAGAACAAAATTATCAAGGAACTGATTTAGAAGAAATCAACGCTTTGATTAAAGAAGCAGATGTGCAAGAATCTTTAGAAGAACTATTAGAAATGTTGGATTAATTATGAATTACGTATTTGATATAAATATTATTCTTTCGTATCTTTCTGATGACAATGTTCGTAGAAAGGTTGATTCACTCTACAATCCATTGGATAAGAAGCATACCGTAATCTTATCTATTGTTACTGTTCGTGAAATAAAATCAATGGCTCAAAGAAATAGTTGGGGGTATCGACGTATTAATGCCGTTGAAAGACTAATTAAAAAATTCTTAATCATTGACGTTAGTTCCGAACCAATGCTCAACATTTACGCAGACATCGAAACGTTCAGTCAAGGTAAACACGAAACAAAAAAACTCAATACTTCTGCCCGAAATATGGGAAAAAATGATTTGTGGATTGCTGCTACAACTTTCATTACCAAATCCAAATTAATCACAATGGACAAAGATTTTACGCATTTGGATAAGGTGTATTTTGATTTGATTTTGATGGAACGATAGCACTCAATTCACATAAATAAAACCAAACCCAATGCAAAAAAATAAAAAACCAATCATTCTTTTGGCTTTCGCCAATGATAGAGATGATTACTTGTTGAATATCAAGACAGAAAGAATCATTTAACCTTGTGGAAAGTCTTATTAAAATGAAAATGCAGAAAGTAAAAAGATTCACAATTGAATCAATCAATTTATTTGTACTTTTGTAATTATATAAATAAAAATAGAATGATAAATTATAAAAAAGCTAATAAATTAGAAGAGATTGATCAAGCAGTTAGATTCAATGACCCTATAAATCCTGATCATGATTTTTATACGAATTTCAGTGATTTACGAGGTGATTTTGAAGAAAAGTTAGTTTATAAAAACTTAAATATTAATACTAAAAAAGGTAATTGCTATTTCAATGCACAACTAAACTCAAAAAACAAATCACTATTATTTTTAGGTGGAATGAGAGGAACAGGTAAAACAACTGAATTAGCAAAATACGCTAAGAAACTAAATACGCCTGATGCTTTTCTATGTGTAACCTGTAATATTGATGAAGGTCTGAATGCTTCTAACTTAGAGTATATGGATATTCTGATTTTTCAATTGGAACGATTAACAGAAGAATTGGAGAATAGACAAGTCAGAGTTAATGCTGGAATTATCAAAAAAATGGAAGCATGGTTTACACAAAGAAGTCAAGAGGTAAACCGTTCTCTAAAAAGTGAATTAGGATTAGAAATTGGAGGAGGAATTAAGAAAGGAGGAATATTATCAAGTTTATTAGGAATATTTGCATCGTTAAAAGCTGGTGTAACAGGCAGTTATGAACGTACTGAAACTGTTCGTAAGATTTTACAAAATCGTTTTAGTGATTTTGCGAATATCTTTAATGAATATATAGAAGAAGTCAATGTCGCTTTAAGAAAAAAGAATACGGCAAAAGAGGTTTTATTTATTATTGATGGATTGGAAAAAACAATGTCTATCAAAACTCGCTACAAAATAATCATTGAAGAAGCAGGTTATATTCAACAAATAAAAGCCTATACGATTTTTACATTACCGATTGAGCTAATGAAAGAACGACCTTCTTTACAGCGTTTTTCTAATTTAGAAACTTTTCCTTTTGTAAAACTATATGAAAAAAACGGTAGTGTCGTAAAAGAAGCGTTCGATAGATTTGTAGAGTTTACCTATAAACGTATAGATAAGTCTCTATTTGAAAATGAAAAAATTGTGCGTAAAGCAATTAAATACGGCGGAGGTTCACCACGTGAATTGTTACGAATCTTAGAATTAGCTGCTTTTTATGCAGACGAAGATAAAGGAATTATTGAAATGAAAGCATTAGACAAAGCCTTGATACGATTAGGCAATCAATCTGCTGCTAATTTAACTGAAGCAATGATTGAAAAACTACAATTTATCGTCGATGCAAATAAAAAGTTTATTCCAATTCCATTTGATAATATTTTAGAAGAAATGTTAGAAAAAAACTTAGTAATGGAATACAACGCAGGCAATTACAAACGGCCCAATCCAATTTTAGAATTTTCTGATATTTATAAATATAGAATACAGGCATAATTGATGAATGATACAACTAAAATTTTACAAGAAGAATTAAAATTATTATGGCGTTCAACACGTGTTGAACGCTCTCGTTTTATTATCATTCAATACAATCATTACGATTTAGTCCGAAAGGTAAAAACCGATATTACTACAAAATATCCAAATCGAGCAATACATACTTTTAATTTAAAAAAATCGATTCCTAAACAATTAGCGAATGAACTCTTAACGATTCAGCACGGCTTCATTTGTATAGAACACTTCAACGAGATTTTAAATCCCAAATATCAACAAATTACCACAACGCTTAACCAACGTCGAGATGCTTTTCGAGATAAAAATACAATTTTACTCTTCTTCTTGCCAATAGGTAATCAACACTTACAAAATTTCTCAAGATCACTACCTGACTTATATTCAGTTGTAAGTCCAATAATTCAATTGATTCAAACTCTTGAAAAATCAGATAATTTATTAATATTTAAAACTGCTGAAAATAGTAAGTATAAAAATAAGGAAGAAGCAAAAACAGATATAAATCGTATTGAAAAAAGGTTAAAAGAATTAGAAAATATAGCCACGAACCAGCGATTAAAACTTTTTTTAACCTTTGACTTAGGAAAGGCTTATCTATTTTTAGGCCAATACGAAACTGCAAAAAATATCTTTAAAAATCTTCAAGAAAACACTCAAAACACTTTAGAACCAACAGAACTAAACAACATCCGAGCAATGTATGCTTGGGTAGAAGGCGAATTAGGAAATTATAAAGCAGCAGCAGCTATATTAGAAAATGTTTTAGCGGAAGATTTGAAACATCATAAATCAACAAGTCCTATTATTGCAGAACGACAAAATGATTTAGCAAATGTGTATGGTGATTTGGGACGCTATGAAGAAGCCGCCAATTTATTGGAAATCGCTTTACAATCTGCAAAAAACAACTTTGGCGAAAACCATCCGACCGTTGCCACTCGCCAATCGAATTTGGCGATTGTTTATTTTCAAATTAAGGATTTTCAAAAAGCAATTGAGTTATTTGAAAAGGCTTATCTAATTTATTTGAATAATTTGGGTAAAAATCATCCTTATACTAAGGAATTAAAAAGAGATTTAGACTATGTGAAACAAATGATATGATAGTTGAAAAACTAATCATAAAACTGTATCTTTATGTAAACAATAACTACAATAGCAAAAGACATTTTTCATAATTTAGTAAAAGAAGCCTTGATACATGAAGGTTGGAATATTACAAATGATCCTTATGCTTTGAAAGCAGGTGATATTGATTACGAGGTTGATTTAGGTGCAGAGAAATTGATTGTTGCGAGTAAAGGCGTGACGAAAATATTAGTAGAAGTAAAAAGTTTTTTGAGGCAATCTACAACACATGAAATGCACGGTGCATTGGGACAATACAATACATATTTTTTAGCTTTGCAAGAACAAGAACCC
>JBGCFH010000109.1:0-4827 GCA_045106825.1 Saprospiraceae bacterium
AATCTGCAATCTAAATTAAGTAAGAATTCGACGGGCGATTTAAAATCGAATGTCGAATGTTCTTATTTAAGCAAAAAAGTCATTAAAAGCATCAATTCTTTATAAAACG
Organism: Saprospiraceae bacterium; assembly: GCA_045106825.1. Classification (GTDB taxonomy): domain Bacteria; phylum Bacteroidota; class Bacteroidia; order Chitinophagales; family Saprospiraceae; genus CAWVWD01. The sequence goes on from JBGCFH010000109.1 coordinate 110, forward strand.
CATTATAAAATTTTTTAAACCGAGAATGGCTGTATAATCACACAACCAAAAAACTCCACTTGAACATAATATATACCGATGGAATCAATGTCTATTGTTAATGAAGTATCGCCATTATTCCACAGATAACTCGCTCCAGGAATTGGAACAACTGTTAACTCGTCAACACAAATGGTTTCACTGTTTCCTTGTGAAATATTTGGGACAACAATAACTGTTGTAGCGTCATTAGTAATTATAGTATTTGGGTCATCAGAATAAATTGTGCTACCTAAAGAAATAGGAAGCCCTGTGAGTTTTGTTTGACTCGAATAACTACCTAAAGTAGCTGCATTTGTTTGAACTTTTACTTCTATAGCACTGATTCCAAGTGGAATAGTGACATTATTAAAACTCAATATATTTGTACCTATTCCACTAACAGGTACGTTTAAGTTATGGTTGATTTGAACAATTTGAAAATCACTCGAAAGACTATCAATAATATTAATTTGTTGAGGATTTCCAGATGTGTTAGCTATTTGTAATTCAAAACTAAAAGTATCACATTGTGCGATTGTATCTTTTGAAGCTGTTTTTAAAACCTGAATCGTGTATGGACAAGAACATCCATCATTACCTTTTGCATCTGGTCCTGATGCTATATAATTACTAAAACCTGTTTGAAGATTAACTTCATATAATTCACTTTGAAATCCTGTAGGATTAGATCGCCCATAAGCATATAACTTACCAAAAGGATTGAACATTAATGCACCTAATATATTGACTGTAGTATCAATTGGATACGTGACATCATCTATTATTCCTGTCTGAAAATCAAACTTTAGTAACTTGTAATTGCTTTGGTCAAATCCATATATTTCTCCCGTAGAAGGTTCAAATGCAATATCAGCAACTTTTATAGAATCATTTAATGTTCCTGTTGATAATCGACTTAAATTTAACGAGGTTTGATTATAATTAGGAGTAGTTAGGTCGATTTTGACAATTGTTTTCAAAGCGTTAATGCCTTGATTTTCGCTTCCTAAAATGACTAAATATTGACCATCAGGAGTAACATCTCCTGAAAAAAAACGATACCCATTCGGATTATTTAGAGTCGTTAAGTAAGTTGTATTTCCTAAAGCATCTAACCGATATAGTTTAGCAGTTATGGGATTTACACCATATATCATATTATCTGTAGAACGATAACCAATTCCATTCAAGTAAACACCAATATCTGTATTTCCGATTTGATTAAAGACAACATTGTTACTTGTATCTACTTCTACTTCATAAAATAGACTATTAGAACCTCCTTGTGATAATGTAAGATAAAACTCACCTGAACAAGTAAATGGTACTTGAGCATTTGTCAAAAATGCAACATAAATCATTAAAATTGTTATTAGAGATTTCATATAAATAAAGATAAAACGAAATGAATGAGATTTTATATTATTTAACATTTATCAGATGTTATATGAGCTGATTATTAATGAATTATATTTAGACTACTCTAAAAATACCAAAGCCAGAACAATATTCCTTATATTAATTTTGACAAAAAAAATCATTAAAATCAAGGTATTATAACCGTCTAAATTGAGAAATTGAATGTACTTTTTAGTTTCTAAATAGTCAAGTCTTGTCCCGAGGACTGGCTGTCAAACCCGCAACTCGCAACCCGTAACTATGGTAGTGGCTTTGCCACGTTAGGAGAAAGGAAGATATAAAGACGAAACTAACTATATTGGCAGCCTTGTAATTATGTTTAATTATTACGATGATACAAAAAGCAAATGGGTTTTAGAACTTGATAAATTTACGATTGCCATTAGTCGTTTGTCTAAAGAGATTTGATTATCAGAAGATGTGAAATTGTAAAAAAACGAGATGATGATTATTAGTCATCACCTCTGTTTTTTCCATAGGTTATATCTATGGTTTTAATTTATCTCGATACAATTCCTTAAACTTCCGCAATTTTGGATCAATCACAATTTGACAATATCGTTGATTTGAATTATCATTATAATAATTTTGATGATTGACTTCTGCTTTAAAGAAAACATCAAATTCTTCTAAAGTCGTTACGATTTTATCATTATAAGCCGATTGAACTTCCGCAATTGCTTTTTCTGCAATCGCTTTTTCTTCGGCATTTTTATAAAAAATCGCACTTCGATATTGCGTTCCTCGGTCTGCACCTTGACGATTCAATGTTGTCGGATCATGCGTTGTTAAGTGAATTTTTAGTAAATCCTCATAACTGATTTCCTTTGGATTATACGTCACTTCAATCACTTCTGCGTGTCCAGTCAAACCGCTGCAAACTTCCCGATAAGTTGGATTGTAAATTTGTCCGCCACTATAACCACTTTTGACTTTTGAAACGCCTTTTAATTGTTGAAAAATCGCTTCTGTACACCAAAAACATCCGCCACCAAAAACGGCTTTTGCTTCATTAGATTCCATTTTTTTCATTGCCAACGCATTGATACAATATCGCAAACCGCTTGGTCTTGGTCCATCTTGAAAAACGTGTCCTAAGTGTGCATCACAAGTATTACACAACGCTTCGACTCGAACCATTCCGAAACTCGTGTCTTTATGATAAGCCACTGCATTTTCCTCAATCGGTTGCGTAAACGAAGGCCAACCTGTTCCACTTTCAAACTTTTCAGTACCGTCAAAAAGTGGTGTTGCACAACAAGCACAAGCATATTTTCCAGGCTCAAATCGGCTACACATTTCTGAACTATGTGGACGTTCTGTTCCTTTCAATCGAGTAATCCGAAAAACTTCAGGCATTAAAATACTTCGCCATTCTTCTTCCGTTTTCTCCACTCTTCTATCTGGTGTCGGATTGCCTTGATTAGCAAATTTGATAATATCTATCCACTTTAACATCTTTATATTGTTTGAATGTTTAAATGTTTAAATGTTTAATTGTTCATTTCCAACACTCGAACAATTAAACACTTGAACATTCAAACAAAACCTATTATTCATAAGATACTTTACAAATTTGGCATTCGTAAACGCCTTTTTCTGTTTTATGCAGCTTGATTCCTTCTAAGCGTTCTGTTGTATACGCTTGAATCCAGCCTTTGCGTTCATTAACATTATTTAGGTCAATTTGTTCTTTCTCAACGGCTTCATAAAAATGTCCACCATATTCTTGTTTTCCCCAACAGTTTGGACAAAATCCTTCTGGTGCTACATTTTCATTTCCTTCCGCTTTATTTCTTAGTAAATTTGAAAAAATTTGTACGATATTCATAACATTCTATTTTTATAGTTACTTAAAGCGTGTCAGTTTTAAAAATCGACACGCTTTAATCGTTTAATTCACGCCAAACCAGCATTCAGTATCCAGAAACCAGTATCAATTCCAACCCAACCTTTTCCTTTCACTCCAATAATCCTTCGGCTCAACCGCAAAACTTTTTAATAATTCCACTTCTTCACTCATCAATTCAAAATCATTAACTTTCAAATTTCCCATCAAATGTTCGCTTATCGCTGCACCACTTAACACCTTAAACGGTTGAATCGAATCTTCAATAAATCGAATCGCAATCGCATCAACACCGACGTTATATTTTTCTGCCAATTGATTTAAAATAGTATAAGTTTTTTCATAATTCGGAAAATTAGCATTTGGAAAAACTCGTCCGTTTGCCATTGCTTCCTTGATAATTAATCGCTTATTTTCTGTTGTTAATGCTTTTGCAATTGTCGCCAAACTTTGGTCAAAGACATTATAAGTCACTTGAAACGCCTCAAACAATTCTGAACCATTCACCTCAACTTCCAACGCTTTTTTCAAAACCTCGACTTGATTATCGCCACTTACTGTAATGCCAATTTTCAAATCATATTCCGCTTTTAATTCCGCCAACCGATTCAAAATTGCTTCATTTTCCAAAACCTTTGTTTCAAAAGTAGCCGAATGAATTTGGTAGGTTGATAAGTTTGGTAACAAGTCTTTTGAAAATTCCCATTGTCGGTTTAAGTTCGCCAAACTATGTTCTTTGACTTCGTGAACTTCGGCATTTATATCAAAATTTGCGGTGTAAGAATATCCCCATTTTGTAGCGATTTCTATCGTTTCATCAGCTTTGGCTTTCGCCCAATTTAGTATCAATTCTTCTGCAATTCCGTAATTTGGAGCAGTATCGAAGTAGCGAATACCTTGATTGTAAGCCATTTCTAAAACCGCAATTCCATTTGCTTTAAATCGTTCTAAATCAAACGTTTCCACCGATTCTTGTCGAATATTGATATAATGTGGACGACCAATTGCAGCAGTTCCTAATCCTATTATTTGGTTTTTCATTTTATATAATCAAGACACGAATTTTCACGAATTACACGAATTTTATCATTTAAATAATTTGTGTAATTCGTGAAAATTTGTGTCAAAAATCAAGAACTACAAGACAACATCGAACAACCCACTTTATGCCTTGCCCATTCAGGTCGAATATTGATATAATGTGGACGACCAATTGCAGCAGTTCCTAATCCTATTATTTGATTTTTCATTTTGGAATATTAGGACACGAATTTCCACGAATTACACAAATTTTTCTTTTTTCATTAATAAAATAATTCGTGTAATTCGTGAAAATTTGTGTCAAAAATCAAGAACTACAAGACAACATCGAACAACCCACTTTATGCCTTGGCCATTCAGAGATCGGAAGAGTGTTGTATGGGGAAAG
>JBGCFH010000011.1:0-37300 GCA_045106825.1 Saprospiraceae bacterium
GCTACGCTACTCTGTAGATCTTTGGATACCATTTTCTACAGACAGAATCAGAGCTAACGCTCTTTTATCGTATTTTGATAGAAAATTAATGTAATAAGAGCGTTAGCTCTGGTGCTGTCTGTAGAAAATCATGGTCATTATGCTACAAAATAGCGTAGCTATGACATCATAATTTCAACTTTTCCTATCTGCCCATCTATATGGGTACGGTAGGTTTCTAAAAACCTTATAGGTTTAATTAGTATTTTGAGATGACTTTTTTCATTTCAGTTCTCTATTCTAAATAAAAATAACGTGTGTTCCGTCACCTTTCGCTCGTTCATAAAAATCTCCGACTGTCAAAATTCCATCAACATCTTCGTACAAATCGCCTTCTTTCAAATCGAACATATCCATTGCTAATTTACAAGCCCAAAGTCTTGAACCAGAAGCAGTTAATATTTCTAAAAACTCATCAATCGGTGGAATATCTAAGGCTTCAATTTTCTTTTTCATCATGTTTGTAGCAAAGTTTTCCATACCTGGCAAACCACCTAACATTGTAGGAATGTGCATCGCAGGATTACCAACCGTTGCTACGTGCAAATCATTCAATTTAGCTTTCTGAATCGCTTCTAAACCAAAAAATGTAAAGAAAATTTCGGATTCGATGCCTTCCATTCTCGCACCATTTGCTAATATAAAACACGCATAAACATTATCTAAAGTCGCTTTAGATAAGATAAGCATCATCTTTTTGATTTCTTTTGAATCTTCCATTGTTATTATTTAAAAGTACAACCAAGTTATACTTGGTTTGAATTGATTTGCCGAGTTCAACTCAGCTCTACTAAATACAACTCACTGGCTTCGGAATACCAGAAATTCTACTCGCTTTTTTCAACGGCCCTTTTGGGAATAATTTGTAAAATTCCTTAATCGACACAACGCCACTTTTTCCAACTCTTCTAATCGTCAAAGCCGTTTTATTTCGATATTGACCTTGCAAATAATCAATCACTTCCCAATGTCTATCTGTCATTACAATATCTTCTTCCGCTGCGATTGCTTCGCCAACGCTTTTATTCCACTGGCTCAAATCCGTCAAATAACCTTGTTCATTACAAGTTACTGTTGCGTTACCATAAGTTACTTCTGCCATTTTATAAGTATTTTATTGTTTAATAATTTTGGTTTCCTTTTTGAACCCATCCTCAATCCTTCCCTTAAAAATGGAAGGAAGCCTAACGATAGAACTCGACTTTTCAAGCTTTCGAGTACAATTCCCTTCCATTTTTAAGGGAAGGGTTAGGGATGGGTTTAATCAATTATACTTCCGCCAACTCCAATTGCTTCCCTTTCTTATTCATCTGTGGTGAAACGAATGGAATCGGACGACCTTTCAATAACATATTCCAATAAACCCAACGGAACGCTAATTTGCCTAAATGATTCGCTCGACTTTCTTTCAACAAACGTAAAGGTCCAATATTTGGAATCGGAAATGTTCCTGAAACTGGTTCATATTCGTAATTGAAATCAATCAAAATTGCTTTTCCATTTCCTGTTTCGATGAAACAATTAGAATGTCCATCAAAGTCCGCTTTCAATGGTTCATTATTGATATATCTCAAAATATTTTCGGTCAAAATCTCTGCTTCAAAGTGAGCAACAGAACCTGCTTTCGATGCTGGAACATTCGTTGCATCACCGATTACGAAAATATTTTCTTTGATTTTTGATTGTAAAGTATGCTTGTCTGTTGGTACAAAATTCAAATCATCGCCGAAACCTGAACGTTCCATCGCTTCGTCGCCCATATTTGTCGGAACGGTTACTAATAAGTCATATTCGACTTCTTCCTCACCGTAATCAATAATTTTATTATTTGCTGTATCAACTCGTTCGATATTAAAATTCGGAACAATTCTAATATTTTTTTCTTTCAATAAATGATTCAATGCTTTGGTCGCAACAGGTTTTGTAAACGCTCCATCCATCGGTGTTACAAAAGTTATATCAACCTTATCACGCATTCTTTTATTCTTAAAAAATGAATCTGCCAAGAAAGCAAACTCCAACGGTGCAACTGGACACTTAATCGGCATTTCACAAATATGAACAACTAATTTTCCGCCTTTCCAATTCATCAATTTTTGTCTCAAATTCGATGAACCTTCATAAGAATAAAAATCGAAAATATCCTTTTGCCATTGTTCGCCATTCATTCCTTCGATTTCGTCAGGAACAATGTGCGAACCAGTTGCGATTATCAAAATATCATAATCAATCACTTTACCATTTTGTAATAATACTTGATTGTTATCTTTATCAATTTTATCAATCTTCGCTTTTACTAAATTTGCTTTTTTAGGAATGTATTGTTCAATCGGTTTGATGGTTTGTTCTGGTTTATAAATATCGAAAGGTACAAACAAAAAACCTGGTTGATAATAGTGTCTTTCCTCTTTATCAACAATGGTGATTTTCCAATCAGAAGACATTTCAACGGAATTTTAGAACATATCCGTTCTAAATTAACGAATGGTCTTCTTGAAGGTATTAATTCTAAAGTCCAAACGCTAAAACGTATTGCGAAAGGTTTCAGATATATTGAAAACTTTAAGAAAATGGTATTCTTTATTTTCGATGTTATTCAACCTCGAATTCCGAAAACCACGTAAAATCATAAAGAACCAAAAGATGAATAAAGCAGTAGTTATCAGTTTGGAATTTTTTATAATGTGTTTTATAAATAATTGATGCTTTTTAATGACTTTTTTGCTTAAATAAGAACATTCGACATTCAATTTTAAATCGCTCGTCGAATTCTTACTTAATTTAGGTTGTGGATTATCGTCAAAATCACTAATTACAGCATAACACATTACAAATTATTTTAAACCGAGAATAACTGTGAATAAAGAACCTCTTATTTAATAAGTTATATTTCTCAAAAAAATTATTTTGTTGAGTTAAATGTTATGGTTGTTTGACAATTTTTGCCAGTAGCGGCTGTCTTTAGCGGCCGTCTTTGTTTGAAATTGTTTACGGCAGCTAAAGACAGCCGCTACAAAAAACAATAATTTTTGCTTTTGGCAAAAATTGTCAATGAACCAATTTACAATATTTATAGAATTTTTAAAACTAACGATTGGTAATTTTGAAATAATTAAGCTTAGTGAAGAGTCAATAATAACTTCAAATTCATGTTTCGCTGTAATTATGGAATAAGAGCTTGATTAATAAATTTCAAGTCAACTACAAGAGTTTATGGTAATTTCCACAATGTTTATAGTAGTGCCGTTTCTGTTTGAGGCGATTCGCTAAGAATAATGAACAATATGTTTATAGGATTGAATACTAAATCCTTGGTTTCGAGCTCATTCCCGACTTCTTCAGAAATAGATTATAATTTGTATTACAATGATAGATTAGTACCACTAATGAATAATGGAGGTTTTGCACTTTGGCAATTTCTCACACAACAAGACAGTAACTCATTAACGATGAACCCTCAAATCTTACCTACAAATCCTTATATTTTCTTGAATGATTCTATCAATAATAAAGGCACGTATTTGCCGAATGTAACGACAGATATTCTTGGAAAACACAGAGGAACAATTCGAGATATTGGAGCTTTTGAAATCGAAATTGCTAAAAGCCAAGATACGATATGTGAAGGCGAATTGTATGCTATTAGTGATGAAATTGTATTAATTGATTCAACCTATTATTGGATAATTTCACCTTCATCACAAGATACTATTGTCGATGCGGTTCAATTAGTTGAATTGTCACTAACACCAACGTCAATAACAAATATTTCTGATATGATTTGTTTTGGAGATACTTATAATTTTAATAATCAGCTTTTAACAAATACTGGTATTTATACCGATACTTTGACCTCTTATCAATATTGTGATAGTATTGTTATTTTACAACTATTAGTCAATTCACCAATTACAATTATTGATACGACAATTCAAAATATCATCAATGGAAATTTTGGAAATATTGATATAACTACGTTTGGAGGTCAACCTCCATATCAATATTTATGGAGTAATGGAGAAATAACAGAAGATAACAGTTTTCTAAATACACCAAATATTTATACCGTTACTATAACAGATGCCGTTGGTTGTACTGATACTTTTGCTTTTGAAATAATCGTTGTTTCTACGAATCATATTGCTAAAAATAGTGACATAAAACTATTTCCAAATCCAATTACGAATACGAATCAATTGAATTTGAAATATAATTTGCCGAAACAACAAAAGGTTTTGATTAAAGTGCTTAATGAATTTGGGCAAGTTTTAAGTAAAGAAACAACAACAGTTAATCAATAAGGAATTTATCAAATCGAATTACCAGATATACAAGGTTCATTTTTTATTCATATCACAGATGAAAATGACCAACTAATAAAAGTATTTAAAGTCCTTAAAATGTAATTAGTATGAGGTTGTCTCAAAACCTGTCAGGTTTGTCACTTGAAAATCAATTATTTATATAGCTTTATTATTATTTATAATAATAGATTTTTGAACTTTTGATACAACCTCTTTATTATCAAATATTTTTTTTGATGTAAAATATTAAGAATTAATTCTTTGTTCAAATACTTAAAACGTAAACTTATCCAATCAGTAATGTCATTCGTCCCAAACGTTTATAATTTTCATTCTTAATAATTCATGTTTCGCTAAAACGTAAAATAGAAATCACAATTGCTAAATTTTGCTTCGCAAAATGCTTTTTTACACAGATTATTCTAATAATTGGTGAAAAAAAATTGATTTTGTTAATGAAAAATCTGCGTTAGATGATTGCCTTGCAAAACAATCATCTCACGCAGATTTCGCAGATTCACGCAGATTTTTCATTAACAAAATTATTTTTTTGGTTGTTTGACAATTTTTGCCAGTAGCTGCCGTCTTTGTTTGAAATTGTTTACTGAAACTAAAGACAGCTGTTACTTAAAATAATAATTTTTGCCAAAAGCAAAAATTATCAATAAACCATTTTTTCTACCAATTATTAGAAAATCTGCGTGAATCTGCGTGAATCTGCGTGAATCTGCGTGAAAAAAGCATTTTGCGAAGCAAAATTTAGCAATTGTGATTTCTATTTTACGTTTCAGCGAAACGTGAATTATAAATTATTGATAATCAGACCTGACAGACTTTAAAAATCTGTCAGGTCTTTGTAGGTAAATACGCTCACTTGCTAAATGTATACTAAACCTTCAATTCTTCTTCCGTAAAGACTGGATATTGAGGATTCAATCGTTCTAATGTATCGGCGACAATTTTGGCAGCATAATAGTTACGATACCAACGTTGGTCAGCAGGAACAACGTGCCACGGAATAGAATTACAACGATTCAAAACATCATGATAAGCATCACGATATTCGTCCCAAAGTTTCGCTTCTTCCCAGTCGTTCGCATTGTGTTTCCACTGTTTATCTGGTCGGTCGATACGTTCTTGAAGTTTTTCTTGTTGACGTTCTGGCGAAAGATGTAAATAACATTTGATGATTGTCGTGTTATTATCAAACGCTAATAATTCTTCAAATGCATTAATTGCATTAATACGTTTTTCGACGTGTTCTTCACTAATCCATTTATGTACTCGCTGAATCAAAATATCTTCATAATGCGATCGTACAAAAACTTGAATCATACCTTTTTCAGGTGCATGTTGATGAACTCTCCAAAGAAAATCATGTCCAAATTCTTCTTTAGTCGGTTTTCCATAACCTTTCACTTTTAGACCAATAGGCATACAGGTTTTAAAAACTCGTTTGGTTGTTCCATCTTTTCCACTCGAATCCATTCCCTGAAAAATAACTAACAAATTATGCTTTTTTTCTGCATACATTCGTTCTTGCATTTCTGCAATGTATTCTTGCAACTTTTGCAGTTCTTTTTTTGCTTTGGTTTTCGTAAAACCTTCTGGAGCTTTAGTTGAAATTTTTGATAAATCTATCATAGTTGTTGGGTTGCGAGTTACGTGTTTTGAAGTTTTTCAAATCAACGTAAACACTTTTTTAGTAATATTTAATTGACCAATTGCCAATTTATTGAAAAAAATGTAGTTTTAGTAATATTGAATTAATAATTAAAAAATATATATGAAACACATTGTCATTTTATTAATAATAATTGGTCATTCATGGACACTTTTTGGACAATATTCGCAAAGTAAGAGGTTAGAAAAATACGTTTCCAAATATGTAGAAATGGAAATTGATTTGAATAAAAACCCTGGTATTCTTATAGGATTAATTGATGGCGATTCGACTTATGTTTATCAGTTTGGCGAAGCTACAAAAGGAAATACTCAACCTCCAACAGATTCGTCGATTTTTGAAATTGGTTCTATGACCAAAATTTTTACGGCTTCGTTGCTACAAATATTAGTGGATGAAGGTAAAATTGATTATCAAAAAACATTGGCAGATTATTTAGGAAAAGAGAAATTACACGAATCTATTCATGATTTAACGGTTTGGAGTTTGGCAACACATACTTCGGGTTTTCCTCGTGTTCCAATCAATTTTAGTATAAAAGACAAAGATCCAAATAACCCATTTGCACATTATACAGATACGGATTTTGATGAGTTTTTATTGGATTATAATTTATTTCAAACTGGTAATTATATTTATTCTCATGTAAATTATGCATTGATTGAAAGAATCATTGAAACCGTTGAAAATAAAGACTTTCAAGAAGTTTTAAATAAAAAAATGTTGCAACCATTAGCCTTTCAAAATACAACTTACGAACTGAATATTGAACAAAAAAGTAGGTTGAACTCCGGTTATTTGTTAGATGGAACATTAGCTCCAAGTGCTGAGTTTTCTACGTTTTATGGCTCTATAGGATTGCTGTCGGATATGAATGATTTGATACGATTTGTACAACTGAATTTGAAAATAGGAGAGACATTTCCACTTCAATCGTCATTGGTAAAAACACAAGTTTCACAAGTAAATACTGGTGTCAAAAAGTATATTGATACAGGAATTGGTTGGCATATTATTCGACCAAAACGAAAGTATTATGAGGTAGTTAGTCATCGAGGAACAGGAATCGGGCATCAGGCTTATATTGCTTTCGTTCCTGAAACGCAAACAGGCGTAATTATTCTTGCGAACTCTCGAAACTCGCTCGAAGGTTTAGGTTATTTTATGTTGAAAATGATGAATAATAATTGGAAAAGGAAGTAAAGCAGAATTTTTTTTACATAAAAAGAGGTTGTCTCAAAATCCAAAATCATTACAAATAAATGTCAATAATATTTGTAATAGTTTTCGACTTTTGAGACAGCCTCTTGAGTGTTGATTTGTTCATCAAGCAAAGCTCCGAATATTTGGGATTAATTATTTCGATTTACTTCCCGCCAAGTTCCATTTCCATTAGAAATCAGTGTCAATGAACTATTTGTAACCGATGTAAATCCACCTTTCAGAAGCAAATAGCCACTATTAGAAACATTCGTTCCGCTTTGATTGAATAACAATGTAATCACCGTTCCTTTTGGAACTCGGTCAGCCGTCAAGTGATTAATTCTAAAAATGGTTTGTGTATTCGTAATTTCAAAATAATTCGCATTTAGAGGCAAAGTCAAAAAACCATTTCCTGGTGTTGTCACTGTTGCCATTGCATGTGTCAATTGTCCAGTTAAAGTTCCGCCAGAAGCGAACAATGGAGATTCGTCTAAAGTTGGTAATTGATTACCAAAAGTTAAAGTCGGCGTAGAAAGATAAACCGTGATTGTTCCGCCAGTTGTGTTATTGACTTCAAATCTAAAAATTGCAGCAGTTGAACGATTAACAACGGCATTCATACCAACAAATTCCCATTCGCCACTTCCCGAGTGTGCCGTTGAAGCTGCCCAACCTTGCGGTGCATTTGTTGCCGTGTAAGCGATATTATTCTGACTTACTTTCGCATGAAACCCAAAGTTAACTTGGTCGTACATCGGCAAATCTTTCACTTGAGGTCGAGCCAAAGCACTCGGTTCAATTCGCATAATCGTCCCAGCAGGAATTGTGATTTTCAGTACATTATGATTTTCCGTTAATTCAGGTGATAAGACTTGAAAATAAACACCTGTACCGGTAATATCCCAATCTTGAATCGTTGTTCCATTAGGTGTAAAAAACGTTGCGTTTTTAAATTTATTAACATTAGAATTGCGATATTGAATCGCCTTTCCACTTCGTAATCCGATATAATTATTTCCTTTATCCAAAGTCAAACCGCCAGCATAAGTACCAGTTAGTTTAGAATCTTTCGTTCCCGTTTCAAAGTAAATTAATGGTTTTGTTGCACCTTGACTGTTGCCTTCGATACGGATTTCGTTTCCAATTATTTCACCTTCATTGACGACCAAATGCCCTTCGTTTGTTGAAGGCGGTTCGATGATTAATCCATGGAAAACATTGTTGTTTCCACCATCAATCAATAAGCCATAATCAAATCCACCACCAGATATTTGACAATGATAAAAAGCATTTGAGTTGACATAACTTGACGCATCTTCTTTAATATGAATCCCTACTTTAGCGTGTCGAATACGTAAACCATACATTGTGATATAAGCAATTCCTCCACTATTCTTGGCTTCCAGTTGAATACCAGCTCCGTTCGTAAATCCACTAATTAATAAATTTGATAATTGAACAGTTTCCAACGCATAACCATCCGCTAAAAGTTGAAGGCCGCCAGTCGCTTGATTACTACTTTTATCACGAATAATCAAATCTCGAACATTCGCATTATGCCCAGTAATTTTGAAGGCAAAACCATTGCCTTCGTACCAAATTAATGAGCCATTGTGAGGTGTTTGAAGTGGTTCGCTTCCTGCACTTTCGCCTTGTATCACGACACCAGCTTTTACTTCCAAAGTTCGAGTAATTTTATAAACGCCACGAGGAATATATAAGGTCGCACCAGTAATAAATGCACTATCAATAGCAGCTTCAAAAGCATCTGTATCATCTGCCGAACCATCGCCAATTGCTCCAAAATCGGTTACATAAATCCCGAATTTTGAACTATTCACATTACCAGCATTTTCAGCATATAAGGCACGAGGAACAGACAAAATCTCTGCGACACTCGAAACCGTATAATTCGTTCCACCAGCCAAATCCATTTCGACTTTTATAAATGCCTTTTGTCCCCAATTAATCGTCGAGAAATCGCCAGTCATTGGAATCCCGTCACCGATACTCAAGTTGATTACACCATAATTATTACTTTCAGGTTGATGAATTTCTTCATAAATCGCAGGATTCGATTCATCATCTAAAATGATACTAATTTGCACACCAATAAGTTGATTTGTAATTGTTGCTCCAGAACTATCTCTTGCGACAGCTTGATAACGAAATGCATCTTGAGCAAAACTCATTAATGGCAACAATACGATTAGTAAAGTGGTCAGTTTACGATTGTTTTTCATTTTTTGTTCATTTTTTGTTCATTAGGAAACAGGTCAATATTCAATTGACGGTTGTTAATTGTTAAAAAAATAATTCAATAAAATTTACTATTGAGGAAGGTGTAGTAATTGTTTTATGTGTGTTGAACCCTCTCTCGGTCTCTCCCTTTCAAGGGAGAGAAGCCTAACGATAGTACTCGAATTTATTAACTTTTGAAGTCTGTCGTTAGGCTTCCTTCTTTTTTTAAGAGAAGGATTGAGGATGAGTTCAAAAAAATCATATTTCTCTCACTCTAATTTTTCTTTTTTTCAATCTCGAATTATCCAGTGTATCAATAATACGTTTCGTTTGATGAGCGGCAACAGCGACAAACGCACAATCATTTTTCAATTCAATAATCCCTAATTCGCCTTTTTTCAATTCGCCTTTTCGGAAAAAAGTACCAGCGATATCACCTTTAGAAATTTTATCTTTTCGGCCACCAGATATAAAAACAGTTTTCCAATCTGGCGTTGAAGGAATCGGTGCATTTGTTAATTTTTCTTCTTCCAATTCATCCATAAAATCTGGTAAATCTTCTTTTTCCCATTGTAACACATAAGCCGTTCCTTCGCTGTGCATACGAGCTGTTCGACCATTTCGATGCGTAAATTCTTCTTTGCGTAAAGGCAAATGATAATGAACGATATAATCAATTTCTGGAACATCAATTCCTCTTGCTGCCAAATCAGTCGCTAAAATGATTCGATTCGTTCCGTTACGAAATTTTATTAATGCTTGTTCTCTATCATTCTGCTCCAATCCGCCATAAAAACAACCGTGCGGAATACCTCTTTCGGTCAAATAATCGCTTACTCGCTGTATCGAAGCTTTGAAATTACAAAACACAATTCCAGTTTGATTACCCAAATGACAAAGTGTTTTGAATAAGGTTTCTAACTTGTCTTTTTCAGGTGAAATTATTGCTTTGATTGCCAATTTAGGAACACCTTGTTCTAAGTGATTTACAAAAACAGGTTTATCTAAACCCACAAACTCAGGCATATCAACGCCTTTCGTTGCAGAAGTCAATATCTTTTTTTCGATATTTGGTAAAGCTTCTATGATTTCGCACATTTCATCTTCAAATCCTACTTCTAAGGATTTGTCAAACTCATCTAAAATCAGCGTTTTAATAGAATCAGCCGAAAAAGTCGTTCGTCTCAAATGTGCTGCAACTCGACCAGGAGTTCCGACCAAAATTGCAGGTCGATGTTTTAAAGCAATTTTATCTTTTGAAAACGAGCGTCCACCATAAGCCGAATCGACTTTGTAACCAGTTCCCATTTCACGAATAACCTGTTCGATTTGAATCGTTAATTCTCTTGTTGGTGTGATAATTAATGCTTGAACTTCCTTTGAAGTTTCGTCTAATTCTGCAATAATTGGCAATAAAAATGCCAATGTTTTTCCTGTTCCAGTTGGTGATAATATTACAATTTCCGAAGTCGAATGAATCGCCAAACGAGCTTCTTCTTGCATTGTATTCAAGGATTCAATCCCTAATTTTGCCAGTATTTGGCGTTGATTTTTTATCTTTTTTGACATGAATGCAAAGGTAAACCTTTTTGTTTGTAGCGACTACTTTTAACTATCATAAATGATTATGTGGAAACTAAGGACAATTGTTTAATCACAACTCTTACTCCAAGTTTTAGTAATCAACTAAAAACAGGTAATTATACCTTGATAAATTTAATCGTTTCCAAAACTTCGTTATCCTCACCAATAATTTGTAATATATAGTTTCCAGATATTAATGATTCAACTTGTGGAATAGAAATCAATTGGTTATTAATTGATTTATAGACATTAGAGTAAACGATGCTTCCATTAGCTGAAAGAATTTGAATTGTGGTAGAATTATTTAATTTCCCTTCAAATTGTACCTGAATATAGTCGGTCGTAGGATTAGGAAAAGTTTGAATACGTATTGCTTTCTTTATACCTTTCGCTTGTGCAGATTTTGTGTTTTGACGTTTTTCTTTATTAAAATAAAGCACTTTGTAATAACTGACTTGTTCACTATTATTAGCGTCAAGCACAATTTCTTTTTTTAAATTTGTTTGATTTGTAATATGATTAATTGTACTAAAATTTTTCATATTTCCAATGCTTCTTTGAATCACAAATGTATTAGAATTGACATCGCCAATTTTTTCTAAGTCCAAACGAACATATTGATTATTTATACGAGTTGCTTTTAATAACACCTCTTGTTTTAATTCTAATTCACCTTGTTGAAATCCTTCTGTAACAATCAAACTGTTTTCAGTATGACTAAAAACTTCGCCCATTGTCCAACTTATAGAACTTCCGTCATTAGCTATTGCAAATCCACCAGCAGTCGTAATAGTAGATAAATTTTGTTGTCCAAAAAGGAAAGAAGTTGTTATTGTAAATGTAATAAATAGTAAAAGTTTCTTCATGTTGTTGCTATTGATTTGCGGTGGCGAAATTATGATAAACTATAAGTTGTAAGTCACGTTTTTTTTAAAATAGTGACAGGGATAAAACCTGTCTTGATGATTATTAATTATTTGTTGGATGGAAGGTGTTTGATATTATGATACCAATATATATGAAATTATATACATGTGTCAAGGTTTCTCAAAATTGCTTAGATGCTATTTATTAGACTTAATCTATAAATGGGATTTTTATTTATTATTTATCAATAATGGAATAAATGTAGTTGTATTTTAAACTATCAATAAGTTTAACTAATTGATTTTTAATTGTTTATTAATTAATCAATAAATCATATTAAAAAACCTATATATATAAAAATATTTTTATAAATTTTGAAAAAACATAAAAAATTGTATTTGCAGAATTATTAATTTGCTGTAATAAGTCATTCTTAAAGCTTCGAGGATGATTTATTTACTTTTCCTTTTTCACATTTTTTTATCAAAAAGTTGATAATTTTTGCAAATCATATCAACAAAATTTAAAAAAAATTATTTAACCCTAACATTTTCATTTTTGATTCGTTAGTTCAATAAGACTTCTGCTTAATTTGTTTTAAAATAACACATTTAATAATGTTATCCTCAATTGATTATCATACAAACTAATTCAATAACTTTTTTACCAATATCTTGTTCGTAAAGAATCTCTATCTTATAACGCTGATTCAACAATAAGAGGATATTCTTTTCTGGATGAACATTACTTTTCTTTTCCAACAAATACAAATAATATTGAAGAAGTGCCAGTCAAAATTTATCCAAATCCTACAACCGAAAGCCTTTATGTAGAACTTTCTGAACCATTAAATAATGGTGTAATGACTATTTGGGATGTACACGGTCGCTTAGTTCGTCAAGAAAATTACACACAAAATTTGATTGACGTTTCGGCATTAAGTAGTGGAACTTATTGGTTGCAACTTACGAGTGATGATGTCAATCAAACGATACAATTTATCAAAAACTAAAACCCTTTTGACTAATATCAAGAAGCCGTTAACTTTGAGTTAACGGCTTTTTTATTTGAATTTAACCATTGTGTATATTTGACACTTACAAAATATGTATCTTTGCGATATTACAAATTTTGAAAAAAATAAAACCATGCTAAAACGACAAAATCCAACGGAAACTAAATCATGGAAAGGCTTAGAAGAGCATTTTAATCTGATTAAAAATACACACTTAAAAGCGTTTTTTGAACAAGATGATAAGCGTTTTGAAAACTTCTCTATTCAGTTTGAAGATATATTAGTTGATTATTCTAAAAATAGAATCAATCAAGAAACACTTGATTTATTATTAGAATTAGCAAAGGAAACACATTTAGCAGAAGCGATAAACGACATGTTTTCGGGTAAGGTAATTAACGAAACAGAAGGTCGAGCAGTTTTACACACGGCTTTACGCAATCGTTCAAATAATCCTGTTGAAGTTGACGGAAAAGATGTTATGCCTGATGTGAATGCTGTTTTGGCAAAAATGGAAAGATTCTCGAATCAAGTGACAAATGGAGAATGGAAAGGTTATACAGGAAAACCAATTACAAGTATTGTAAATATCGGAATTGGTGGTTCAGATTTAGGGCCTTTTATGGTAACAGAAGCTTTGAAACCTTACTGGAAAGAAGGTATTTCGGTTCATTTTGTGTCTAATGTCGATGGAACGCATATTGCGGAAACGCTAAAAAAAGTTGATGCAGAGACGACTTTATTTATGATTGCATCAAAGACGTTCACCACACAAGAAACAATGACGAATGCTTATTCTGCTCGTGATTGGTTTTTGACTCATGCAAAAGATCAGGCTCATGTTGCAAAGCATTTTGTCGCACTTTCTACAAATGCAGAAGGTGTTGCAAAGTTTGGTATTGATACCAATAATATGTTTGAGTTTTGGAGTTGGGTTGGCGGTCGTTATTCTTTGACTTCAGGTATTGGTTTGTCGATTGCTTGTACGATTGGTTTTGATAATTTCAAACAATTACTGGAAGGTTTTCACGCAATGGATGAACATTTCCGTACAGCGGATTTTGATAAAAATATTCCTGTTATTTTAGCATTAATTGGAATTTGGTACAATAACTTTTTTGAAGCAGATTCGGAAGCGATTTTGCCTTATGACCAATATTTGCACCGTTTTGCTGCTTATTTCCAACAAGGAAATGTGGAAAGTAATGGAAAATATGTCGGTCGTGATGGAAATCCTGTAAATTACCAAACTGGCCCAATTATTTGGGGAGAACCAGGTACAAACGGACAACACGCTTTTTATCAATTAATTCATCAAGGAACAAAATTGATTCCTTGTGATTTTATTGCACCTGCGATTTCACACAATCCGATTGGTAATCATCATGATAAATTGTTGTCGAACTTCTTTGCTCAAACAGAAGCGTTGATGAATGGAAAATGGGATTCGGAAGTTTTAGCAGAACTCAATGCTGCTGGAAAATCAGAAGAAGATATTGAATTTTTAGCTCCTTTCAAAGTATTCAAAGGCAATCGTCCAACAAATTCAATTTTGGTAAAACAAATTACACCTTATACTTTAGGTAATTTGATTGCAATGTACGAACACAAGATTTTTGTACAAGGTATTATTTGGAATGTTTTCAGTTTTGATCAATGGGGCGTTGAGTTAGGAAAGCAGTTAGCGAAAAAAATATTGCCTGAATTAACCAACAACGAAGCCGTAAATTCGCACGATGCTTCTACGAATGGCTTGATAAACGCTTATAAGGCGATGAGATAAAATGATTAATCCAATTATTTTTTAGATAAAAGGCATTTTAAAAATGCCTTTTATCATTTTACAATAAATCTAAATTATGTTAAGCGAGTTAGATTATTTTCATTTTTATCAATGTAGTTACTAATTTTACTCGATATTTTGGAAATTGTATAAACGACTATGAAAGTAACAGAACATATTGCACAAGCTAATGGCAAAACGCTGATTTCTTTTGAAATATTACCACCGATGAAAGGTGGAAGTATTCAATCAATATTTGATACATTAGACCCTTTGATGGAATTTAAACCACCATTTATTGATGTAACGTATCATCGAGAGGAATTTATTTATACGAAAAGAGAAAGTGGTTTTTACGAAAAAACAGCTATTCGTAAACGACCAGGAACGGTTGGGATTTGTGCTGCAATCATGAACCGCTATCATGTTGACGCTGTTCCTCACTTGATTTGTGGTGGTTTTACCACAGAAGAAACGGAAGATGCTTTAATTGATTTGAGCTTTTTGGGCGTTGATAATGTTTTGGCACTTCGAGGTGATGCACGAAAGTTTGAAGGAAAATTTATTCCTGAAAAAGGTGGACATGCTTATGCAGAAGATTTGGTAAAACATGTTCATGAAATGAATGAAGGTCATTATCTTGATCCAAATGTTGTGAATGGTTCGAGTACCGATTTTTGTATTGGTGTCGCTGGTTATCCTGAAAAACACTTTGAATCACCAAATTATGCTAATGACTTATTCTTCTTAAAGCAAAAAGTCGATGCTGGTGCAGATTACATCGTGACACAAATGTTTTTTGATAATGCGAAATACTTCAAATTCGTTGATGATTGTCGTGAAATCGGTATTAATGTGCCAATTATTCCAGGACTAAAACCTGTTACCAAAAAATATCAATTGAACTCTTTGCCTCGAATGTTTTCTATCGACTTACCACAAGATTTGGCGGTAGAAATAATGAAGGCTAAAAATGGTGCAGCTCGTCGTCAAATTGGTATAGAATGGTGCATTATGCAATCAAAAGAATTGAAGGAAAAAGGTGTTCCTTGTTTACATTATTATACAATGGGCGATTCAAATACAATTAAAACGATTGCAAGTGCAGTGAGTTAAAAGTAAGGATTTAGTATTTTACAATTAGGTTTTCTACTAAATTGGTTCAAGCATCTAAAATCATCAAGTGGCTTTGGCTTTGAGTCACTTGATGATTTTTGTTAAGAGAATTGATAATGTTACGTTTATTAAACTCTGAAAATTAAGTAAACGCTGTTTTGATTTTATTCTAAGTATAAAATCACTAAAATTAACCTCCATTTTTACCCTTCACTAAGAAAATCCTAACCATGAAAATTTTCCTTGCATCTATTGGTTCGACTGGTGATATTCAGCCGTTTTTAATTTTAGGTGATTTTTTATCTAAAAAAGGACATCATGTCCGTGTTTCTTCTGCCGAAATGTATACCAAATTAGCGACTAATTATGAGGTTGATTATGTGCCTTTTGCGGGTAATTATGCAGCAATAATTGATGATGATAAGATGAAAGAATTGGTTGGTAAAAATCCGTTTACGATTGGAAAACAATTGAAAACACATGTTTATCCAATTTTGGAAAATTCATTAGATACGTTTTTAGAAGGTGCGAAATGGGCAGATGTTATTATTTATCATCCAAAAACGCTGATTGATACTTTTGGTTATTTGTTTCCAAAAAAATTGATGAAAGCTTATGTTGTTCCTGCATTTACAACGACTTCTGCGTTTCCTTCTCCTCTACTCTACTTTTTGCCTTTTCCAAAATTTCTAAATAAATGGACCTATAAAATCACAAATGCGTTAATCAATACGGTCAAAACGCCTGTCAACAACTTCAAACAAAAACATAAACTTAAAAAAACGTCGGGTTTAATGAAAACGCCAATGATTTATGGAATCAGTGAAGCGTTTTTAAATCGTCCAAACGATTATCCTAATGACCATTATTTTACTGGTTTTTGGTTCGATACAAATCGTTCATTTGGGAACTTGTCGGAAGCCGTTTCTACATTTTGCGAAAGCAATAAAAAAACAGTTGTGATTACGTTTGGAAGTATGCCTTATCAATCTAAATACAATATAAATGAGTTTGTAAAAGCGATTCGTCAAATGGTCGATGTACGTGTTTTGATTGTTCGAGGTTGGGGATTGAAAGATACCGCAATTCAAAATTCGGATGATGTCATGGCTGTCGATAAAGCACCTTATGGCGAGTTGTTCGAGAAAGTTGATGCAATTGTACATCATGGCGGAGCTGGAACAACGGCTTTGGTCTTGAAATCTGGTAAGCCTCAAATGATTTGTCCCGTTTTACATCCTGTTGGCGATCAATATTTTTGGGGAAAGCAAACGGTTGAAAAAGAAGTTGGAATTGAGCCGATTCCATTGAAGCAATTAAAACCCGAGCAATTAGCAAAAAGCGTCAAAGTATTGGTAACAAAGGATTTTAATGATAATTTAGCGGTTATTAAAAATAAAATCATGTATGAAAATGCTTTGGAAAAGGTAAATGATATTATTGAAAAGCATTTTAAATAAATTACTAACGAATTAAAATTATGAAATATTTATTATTGACACTTTCATTTTTCATGCTTATAAGTTGTCAAAGTGAAACAGAAACGGAAACAGAACAACAAATTGAAGAAATTCAAGAAATAGAACTCATTGATAGTCATTCTGAAAATAATATAGCTGAATTAAAAAATCTTTATACAGTAAATGCTGTCAAAGTAGATAAAACAGGAAAAGTGTTTCATAATCAAGGTGAAATAATTGAATATTATCAAAAAAATGATTTTTCAAACAGTGCTGTTGAAGTTATAAAATCAGTTGCTGCTGGTCAAGAGCATCATTTTGAGTATGAGATTAGTCAATTTGAAAATGCTAATGGGCAACTATTTAAACAGTTGATAATCTGGGATTTGGATAAAAAACCTAAGAAACGAACGTTTGAATTTGTTGCGGAAGCAAATAATACGGAAAATGATAAGACAATAATTGATGAGCGTAGAAATGAATGGATTCACTTATGTAATCAACACAATGCACAAAATTTACTTGAAGAGATATATACAGAAAATACGATTTATTACAATCACAAACCAGTAATTGTTGGTCATGAGGATTTAGCGGTTGAATATAAATATATGAATAATGAACAATATGAATTATTCCTTAAACCAATAATTGTGGAAATGGTACAAAATGATTTGGTGTACGAAATCGGTCAATGTAGCGGTACTTATGGCGGGAAATATATTTTGATTTGGCAAAAAGGTAAAGATAATGTTTGGCGTGTTTTGGTGGATTCTAATATTTGATATTATTCCGAATGGAACTCTTTGATGCTAATATTGTTGAACAGTTTTTATAAGAAAATATTAACCATGAAAATCCAAACAACAAATTATCAAAATTATCTCCAACAAATTCCTGAAAAAGGTAGACATATTTTAGCTCAACAAACCGATAATAAGATTTTGGTTTATCAAGCTTTTAATCCAAATATTGCTCGCTATGCTATTGATAATCAACGATTTGGCGGCAATCATTATAGTTTTAATCGAATGACTTGGATTAAGCCAAATTTCCTTTGGATGATGTATCGTTGTGGTTGGGCTGAGAAACACAATCAAGAATGTGTTTTAGGGATTTGGATAACAAAATCGGGTTTTGAAACCATTCTAAAAGAAGCGGCTTATAGTTCTTATCAAGCGGATATTTATCAAACTACGGAAAATTGGAAAACAGATTTAGCAAACAAATCGGTTCGATTACAATGGGATCCAGACCATGATATTTACGGTGCAAAACAGGAACGAAGAGCAATTCAATTAGGAATGAAAGGCGATATTTTGAAGCAATTTAATGACCAAATGATTTGTAAAATTGTCGATATGACGAGTTTTGTGAAAAACCAAAAACTATTAATTGATACTCATCAATTAAAACAACTTAAAGTACCGAACGAAAATATTTTTAAGCCGTCAGATAAAAATTTGAATGATTTTTTGAAATTGGATTAATTAATTCTGATTGTTAATGTTATACTGTTTTGACGAATTTATGTGAAACCTTGTTAATAAACAATTCAACAATGTAATAGCTATCATCAAAAAATTACGTTACTGTTTATTAATTCCTATCTAATAAATAATTCTATATATCGAATTTTTATAGTTTTCGAATCATAGTTTTTCAAATTTGCTTATCAAATAACATTAATCAACAAAAAATGAAAGCAATAATTCGAGAAACGTACTGTGATTTTAGTGATATTCAAATCAAGGAAATACAGAAACCAACGCCTAAATCTGATGAAATTTTAGTTAAAATTCGTGCTTCAACCATCAATAGAACAGATTGTGCAGTCGTGAATGGGAAACCTTTTATATTTCGTTTTTTTGTTGGTTTTCCTAAGCCTCGAAAAATTATTTTAGGTACAGATTTTAGCGGAGAAATTGTTAAAGTAGGAAATAATATTTCTAAATTTAAAATTGGTGATAAAGTATTTGGTTTCCATGATGAAGGTATTGGTTCACAAGCTGAATATGCACTATTTAAAGAAAATCAAGCCATCGAAATTATGCCTTCAAATGTAACGTTTGAACAAGCCGTTGCAAGTTTGGAAGGTGGACATTATGCCATTAATTTTTTGAATAAAGTGGACATAAATGCAAAGCATAAAGTTGTAGTGAATGGTGCGACTGGCGGAATCGGTTCTGTTTTGTTACAAATACTAAAGCATTACGGTTGTTATGTTACAGCCGTTTGTAATACTAAAAATATTGATTTGATAAAATCTCTTGGGGCTGATAAAATCTATGATTACGAAAAGGAAGATTTTACAAAAGACACCGAAAGGTATGATTATGTTTTTGATGCTGTTGGGAAAAGTACATTCAAAAAATGTAAACCTTTATTAAAGAAAAAAGGTATATATATTTCGTCAGAGTTAGGCGATGGAATTGAGAATTTATATTTGCCATTAACGACAAAATTTTCTAATAAAAAGGTTATTTTTCCAATACCAACGAATATTCACGAAAGCATTCGGATTATCAAAGATCTCTTAGAAAAAGAAGCATTGAAACCTGTAATTGATAAAATCATTTCACCTGATGAAGTTGTCGAAACTTATAAATATGTGAATAGCGGACAAAAAACGGGAAGTGTTGTGATTCGGTTTTGAACATACTAACTTAGTTTCTAAGTTCTGAAATCTTGTCCCGAATCCTCGGAAGCAAACGTCTCAATTTTGAAATTCGTTGTTTCTGGTTACGAGTTACGAGGTTTTTAAAAAATAAATGATGAATAATTAATTGCCTAAAGTGTAATTTTTTTTGAAATAACGATTAGGAATTATTTCAATAAAATTGTATTTTAGGAATTCCATTTTAAATTTATTTTTTATCCATAAAATTAAAAACCATGAAAAAAGTATTTTTCTTACTAACTGTATCAATCATGTTTAGTTCTTATTACTTTACACATAATGAACTCAAAATCTATGATTTGACTATCAATACTTCTACTAAACGCTTAACTATTGAAACTACGAAAGACATAGAAAATTATGCTTTTCAAAAATTGAAATTAACCAAATCTGCTAAGATTTCATCGGTTGAAATCATTCCTGCTAAAGATTCAAAAGGTGATTATTATTTAGTTCGAGGTAATTATTCTGAAAATGGCAAAGTAATTAATTTTGGAATTCCTTTAGATATTAATCAAAATTCAATCAATGAATTAAATGAAAATGGTTGTATCATGCGTTGTGAAATTACTAAATCAAATTACACAGGAAAATGTGAGCATATTATTTATGAAAGATGTAAAAAGCATACTTGTATTTGTGATCAACCTGATGTTTGTGCGACAGTAATTGAGTTTTTAGAATAATTTATTAATAATAATTAAACCGATAAGATTGAAAAAATCTTATCGGTTTAAAATTACGATTTCATCTCCACAAACAAGATAGAATTTCCATCAGGATCATAAATACCAACACTTTTAGAATTTTCATCTTCTACAATTTCGCCCATCATTTTACCTCCAAATTCGATAGCAACATCAATTACTTTTTTGAGATCTTCGACAATAATATCCATTTGATGTCGATTTTGATTTGCATTGATTCTTGCTAAATCTGCTGGGCAAAACAACAAATCTAAACCACTCCAAACCGTTGAATACAAACGATTTTCATTCATTTTTCTTTCAATAAATGTCATATCAAAAACGTGCATATAAAAATCTAACATCGCTTCCATATTTGTAATTGCTATTGTTAAGCCTTGGATTTGGTAATTCATTTTATTCGATTTTAATATCAAAATGCTGCAATAAACCAATGACATTTGTCTTTGAGAATTTTGCTTTTTTTATACGATTTAGTGTTGGATGAATTTCAAAATTATAAGCTGTTCTGAAATCTGCTTTTTCTAAATTTGTATTATCAAATATAGATAATTTTAAGTCACAATTCTCAAAATTAGTTTTCAAAAAATTAGCTTTTGTAAAATCTACTTCATGTAATTGACAATTTTTGAATGTTGTATTTGGTAATTTCAATTCGTAAAAAGACACATAATCCATGATGCAATCCAGAAATTCAAAGGCTAATAATATTTTTTGACAAGTATCAAACCGCAAACCCATGAGTTTACATCCATTAAAAGTTACTGTTTTAAAAGCAGTCAAATCTATGTTTGCATTGCTCAAATCACAGTTTTCAAACGTACATTCTATAAAGATAATTTTAGATAAATCACTATTTACAAATTGACAATTTACGAAAGTACAATAATCATATTTCGCTTTTACCAATAATTTTTCATGTTCAAATTGTTGATTTTCAAAAGTTTGCATTTTGTTTTTTAATTTTCTAAAGAATGTTAATTAATGTAGTTATGCTAAGAATAGTATACCAAAATAAAACAGGTTTCAAGCGAAAATGCTCAAAACCTACTTAACTTTTTCAAGAAAATCATTTATTACTTCCTCAACTAAAACCAAAAAAGCCATCATAAATCATTGATTTACAACAGCTTTTAAATTTTAATGGTGCTCACGAAAGGACTCGAACCTTCAACCTTCACATCCGGAGTGTGACGCTCTATCCATTGAGCTACGCAAGCATTTTTTTGAATATAAAGTTTGTGAAGTATAAAGTATTAGAGATTTCTGTTTACTTCAGAAACTGGATACAAAAGTACCAAAAAACGCTTATAAAACAGTAATCTGTTTTAAAAAGTTCGTTTAGGATTGATGAATAAATAAATGTACGTTCTCTCGGTAGATTATTTTTTTCTTAGTTTTTACTTCAAAAGTGGGCGTTTATCGGGATAAATAACCAAATTTGAAGTGGAAAATAAGGGAAAAAGAAGCAGCGAAGAATGTATATTTATTTGTTTGTCAATCCTTATTGATTTGCGGAAGCATTAAATTGTGTAATAAGGTCATTAAAAAAAGTAATCCCTGAAGCACCGACTTTGTTCGCATATTGAGGTTTGCCTTCTGCGTCTGAAAAAACATAATATGCACAACCGTTTCCATAGTGAATTTCTGCTTCTAATAACTTTTCGGGCATTTTGTAAAAGATTGCTTTACAAAAAGATGTTGCACAATTTATCTCAGGTTGTTGCACATTTGAGATTTGTCGAATAGTATTTTGAACACTCGTTTTCTCACTAAAATTAATAGATTTTCCATAAGCATGAAATACCAAATCAATATAATCTGCATCGTTCATCAACGCATCAATATTTTCTTGTGGTAATGTTGGCAACATCTGTGAGCTTTGTGGAGTCTCTTTAGGAAGTGTGTGCTGTTCATTTTCCTCTGTTGTCGTATTATCGCTGCAACCAAAAGCAACTATTGCGACAATAAAAAAAGATAAAATTACTCTCATAATAATCGTCTTGTGTTGATTTGTAAAAATGCACTAACTCAAAATATAAATCGACATTAATGTCAAAATAAAATATTGTGTCAATGTTACTGCACCTTGATAATCTTTAGCTAAACGTTGTCCAAAAAATAACATTATAATATTTACAGCAGCTAATTGAGCACCGATTAAACCGATTTCTGTCGTTTCATTCAAAAAAAACATCAATAAACCAGCTAACGAACAAACGCCTGCCAAAACCTCAAATAATGTAATCAATGGAAACAATATGCTAATCGTACTCTTCAAAGGACTTTTGGCAAAATGTTCCTTCATATATTGATTATTTGCTTGATAATCAAATACTTTGTCAAATCCTGATTGTAAAAATAAAATAGCAAGAAATCCCATACACAATATTTGCATGGAAGTGATTGGTTCTAATAAATTTAGTAAAAATATCATATATTATTGTTTTTCGTGATTACGACTTTAATACTTAATTCTCTACTCAAATCTACTATTTTCTATCTATTTGAACGAAAAAAATCATATTTTGATAAAAATTTCTCAATCTGAAAGTATCAATTCCATTGCTAATTCGGTGTATTTATTATCGTATTTTTTTAATTGAGTTCCCGATTTTCTATAATCTCTACGCCAACTTCCTCTCGAATATTGCCAAATATTTTCAGTCGTTTCTACAGGAACTGTTCCAACAGAAGGTTCGTATCGAAGTCCCAATTTTTTCTCCTCAGTCTTCCAATCTGTATATTCGTACTCATAACGATTATTCTCAATAATCAACCATTCGACAACAATCATTACACCTGATTTCTGCATTTTAACTTGATACGATTCTAAGTCAATTGTTGTTATATTTTCACCACTTTTGGGTATTGTATGCAATATATTCTGTTCTAAGATTTCCCAATTATCTGGTGTTCCTTCTCCAACTTCTAAAATATGAATTAAAATTTGTCTGTTACGTTCGTGTGCATTGACACACAAATCTATTTTCTTTATAAAAGGTGATTCTTCATATTCTTCATCATAAGGGAATATTTTACCGATTCGCCAAGGTGATTTACTTGCTCCAAACCAAAAGTCAATACCTTTTTTACGAATCTTTCCTGTTCGTTTTTCTTTACGAAAATTAGGTGATAAAACAGTTACGGTTTCCAGCTCAATCGCAATAGGCTCTAATGCTATTGCAGTTGATAAATCATTGACTTTCAAGTGTTTAGTTTCATAACCTAAAGCCGAAAACACTAACGTCAAGGTATCTGATAATTCATCGAATTTAAAAAAGCCATCTTCATTTGTCGTTGTACCGATTTGCTGGTTTTCTATCCAAATATTGGTATAAATAATCGCTTCATTTGTTTTGGCATCAATGACTTTGCCGTTAATTTGAGCAGTCATTTTAAAAGAAAAAGCGGTAAATGTTAATACTATAAATAGGTATTTCATTGGATTAAATTTAAAAATTAAGCAATAAAAAACTGTGTATCGAATAATAACGATACACAGTTCAAATTTATGATTTTAATTTATATTTTAATGCAAGTAGATTTGCTTAAATATCTCGATATATATTATAAACATTTGATTTACAATTATTTATAAATTCGGTAAAATCTGTAAATTCGGTCGAAGTACTTATAATTTTAATTCATTAATGCAGGTTCTAAAACTGGTTCGAATGGAATTGTGAAATAGAATGTAGAACCTCGACCTTCTTCCGATTCTACCCAAATCTCTCCACCATGATGTTTCACAATACGTTTACAAACAGCCAAACCGATTCCAGTTCCTTCATATTTTTCACGACCGTGTAAGCGTTGGAAAATTTGGAAAATTTTATCTAAATGCCGCTTTTTCATTCCGATACCATTATCTTTAACCATAAATTCAATATAACCATCATTAAGTTTTGATTTTATAGTAATCAATGGCGAGTTTTCATTGTATTTGATACCATTACTAATCAAGTTTTGAATCAACATCGAAATTTGAGTTCTATTTGCCAAAAATGGCGGCAATTCGACATCAATATCAAAATCCACTTTACGTTCATTGATTTGCATCCGCAAATTGCTCATCACTTTGATTAAAACATTATCAAACTTGACTTTATTTTTCTGAACTTCACCTCGACCGACTCTTGAGTATTCTAATAAATCTCGAATCAAATCATTCATTCGTGTTACACCATCAGAAGCATAATTAATAAACTCCAATCCTCTTGCATCTAATTTATGACTATACATTTTTGCTAATAAAGTCACGTAACTATTCACCATACGAAGCGGTTCTTTTAAGTCATGTGAAGCAATATAAGCAAATTGTTCCAAGTCTCGATTACTTTCTTTTAATGCTTCTGAATACTCTTGCAACTGTCTTTCAGCAGCTTTTTTATCTGTAATATCTTCTACGATTGCGATTGAATAATTCAATTCCGTATCATGATTATCTACATTAGAAACAGTCATTTTAGCAATAAAACGACCTTTAGATTTTGTTTCAAATGCTAATTCTTTTTGAAAACCATTTTCTAATACCAAAGAATCATAATCTGATTCTTGAACTTTACTGAATAACGATTGCATATTTTTATCAATCAAATCACCACGTTCATATCCCAACATTTTGGAGAATGTCTTATTTGCTTCTTTTATATTTTTAGATTCATCAAAAATAATAATTCCGTAAGGTGCTTCTGCAAATACTTGTTCGAATCGTGCTTTTGAGCGTTTTTTCTCTCGTTCTGCAGCGACCTCTCTTGTGACATCTGTTCCAAAAATCACAACACCTTGTATCTCTCCTTCTTGATTGTAATAAGGGAATTTGTTTGTTCTAATCCAAGCGGGTTTGTCTGAACCATAAATGCTAACTTTCTCCAAATTTTGAAGTTTTGGTTTTCGAGTATTAATAATTTCCAAATCTTCTTGATGAAACCGCAACGCATCTTTTTCAGATAACAAATCGTACATATTTGCACCTTTATAAAAACTTACCGATTGATTTGAAAAAGCAGCATATTTTTTATTCACTCTAACAATACGATTTTTATCATCTTTTATCATTACCAGATTAGACATCGTATCCATCAGATTCTCAAACTCAAATTGATATTTGCTTGATTTTTCTTTATATAAAAGCAATTCTCTTTTAGCTTTCATTGAAGTATAAACACCAAGAAACGATAAAATTGTAATAACAGGATTCCAAATATAAAACTGATTTCTTTCGTCAATAGGTAAATCTGAGTAACCCAATGAAAACATCATAAGAGCTAAAGGAATTGCCCATACTTGTATCATATATCTTAAATTGGTAATACCAACCGAAACACTTACTGCCATTGTCCAATAAAAAAAGATATAATCATCTGCAAAATTATTTTTGTATTGAATAAAAATAGTATTTGCCATAACAATAATCCCAAAATACAATAATATCAATTGTCCATACTCTTCTTGATTTTCTTTAGAACGACTTAAAAAATAGAGCAATCCTGTTGTCACTATTATCCAAAAAAATATAAAATATACTGGAATAAAATCTTCCGGTAGCATTAATGACATCACAGACAACAAAATCACATATGCCAAACCCAGTATTAGGACGAATTGCCCATCTGCACCTAATCGTACTTTAAGCCAGATACTAACAGACTCAATAAAACTATTGAATCGTTTAGTTAATCTAAACCTTTGAGAAAGACCCATTATCATAATAAAATAATTTAAGCAATCATTTAATCCATAATAATCACTTCTTGAATACAATGATTATTTTTTTTTTAAAAAATTAGGATTTAATCTATTTGGTGAATTTCTATCATTGTATTAATGACAAATTGAAGATTTTATTTTCATAAATTAATCTACGATATAAAAATTTCGGCTATAAAAGATGTATCAAAATCTATTCCTATCTATTGTTCAAATTGGGAAAATAGTATCTTAATTTTAAAATTTATAGATTTAGATTGTAGGATTTCATGCTAAAAAAAGGGTTCAAATCACTATAATAATGGTATAAACGAATTATACCAAAGGTTTTGAATCAAGAATGAGTCGAAACATTAAATACTATGCCACAATTAAACTTGTTTTTTCTTTGACTATTTGATGACTATAATAACACAATCTAAAATAAGAAAAACGTAGAATGAATAAGAATGTCCACTCTACGTTTTTTACTATCGACAACTTTTGAACTGTTCTTTATTTATTCTATGGTACTAAAAATCTATTTGAAAACTCAAAATTGGTGTTAAAGGACTTTGGCGACGATTCACCCAACTATCTTCATCACGATCAAATACATAATTTAAACTATCCATATTTCTACGATTAATCACATTTTGAATATCTAAAGCTAACCAGTAAGCAAACTTAGGTGTATTCTTACGTAATGCGACACGTAAATCAGGACGAAAATAAGGATCAATTCTATCTTCAAACGGTCGAGATTCATCTAAAGTCGGTAAGAAACCATCTGCATTTTCTTGACCTGGCATCAAAGGCGTAATCGGCATTCCGCCATTAAACATTAAGCGTAAACCAGTTTCAATCATTGTATTATCATTGATTTGAAAAGTTTTTCCACCTGTAAATGTTCCAGCAACTCGACTATTATAACGTGTATTATATCGTGTATCGTCATTAGGTAGTGAAAAGGTCGAATTAAAAACAGAACCTGAAACGACAAAAAATGCACCTTGACTAAAGAAACGTTCCAAATACAAATCTAAACCTATATTTTGACCAGTTCCCTCACTTTCTAACGCTTCAGTCGCAAATCCTTGAACATCATTTAACAACCAGTATTTTCGAGCAGCATTGATAGGAACATTACCTAATGTTTGATAATATGTTTCCAGATGAACTCGATAATTGTCACCAATAGTTTGGTCGTAAGCCGCTACAAAATGATGTGCCTGAATCATTGGCAAATCAAAATTCGGCATTTCTCCATTCACTTCCGTTAAATAAGAACCTAACGGCAACATTCGACCATGCAAACCATACGCCAAAGCAAACGATGATTTATCAGTGATTTGATATTTCATTGAGGCACGAGGTTCAATCGAATTTGTATTGTTCAATGCCAAAAAGATAGAATGTAAACCAGCATTCAAGGTCAATTTATCACTTGGTCGAAAACTCAACTGCACATAAGGTTGAGCCAAAAGCGTATTTCCATCATTATTGATGATTTCATTTTGAGTTTCTGTATCAAAATCCCATTGTCTCAAGATAAATTTATAGCCCAAATTACTCACTAACGCACCAACTTTCATATTGAACTTTGGATTAAACGTTCTTTTATAGAATGTACTTAGCGAAATACGATTATTCGTATAATCATCATAATTTAGTGTAAACTGCTCTGTACCAGCAGCATTCAACGTATCATCACTGACAACAACACGTTGTCCCATAACAGCTGCATTTACTTTGATATAAGATTTTGAATCTATGATATAATTCATTGAAGCACCTAAAGCACCCATATTTGTTTCAAAGTTATAAGTATAAGAATCATCAAATATTTCACGAGGTTCTTCCGAAGGATTAAAAATTTCAATACTATTTCCTCCCATTCCCCAAAAATTAAAATTGGCTTTTTCACCTTTGTGATGCAGATTAAATGACAAATCGTAAAAGTTATTATCCGTTCGTGGACCAACTAAATGAATACCCATTTGATTTAAAATACCTAACGTCGAATAACGGAAATTCGCTAAATAAGAGGATTTTTCTTTTTTAATTGGCCCTTCAGTCGCAATATCCAAACCTAACAAACCAGCTCTAAAAGTATGTTCTCGATTATACATATTTCCATTACGAAAATTCATATCAAAAACACCTGAAAACGCATTTCCATATTCAGCAGGAAACGCACCAACCGAAAAATCAGAACTTCCCAACATTGAAGCAGAAAAAATCGTAATTCCACCACCAGAAGTTCCTCGACGAGCAAAGTGATTTGGGTTCGGAATATCAATGCCATTCAAACGCCACAACAAACCAGCAGACGAATTACCACGAATAACAACATCTGCTCGTGTATCTCGTGATGGCTGAACACCAGGAAAACCCATCACTAAACGAGAAGGATCATTCGCAACCGCAGCATGATATTGCAGTTCTTCAGGATCAAGCCGACGAACCGACATAACGGACAATTCATTCACAGCATCATTTCGAGTATAAGCCTTGACTACAATTTCTTCGATAGCAATTCCTTCTTTCAATTCAATATCCAAGATATATTCTTTTGCAGAATTAATTTGAATATTGTCCCGTACAAATTCCGTATAACCAATGTAGCCACATTTAATCGTTCGACGACCAACAGGCACATTTTCCAATATAAATTTTCCATCAATATCAGTTGTTGTACCTATGTTTTCGCCTTCAATATCAGCCACATAAACATTTGCACCAATCAAAGCTTCTCTTGTATCAATATCAACGACTGTTCCTCGAATCGTTTGTGTTAGTTGTGCGTGAAGTGTTCCGTTTATAAACAGTAAGAATAGAATGAATAATTTTATGAATTTTCTCATTTGATTTGATTTTATGTATAAAATTGATAACTCAAATCTATTTTTTTAATATTAAAAAATCAAATGATACTTATCTTATTTGGATTTTAGTTAAACAAGTTTAATAAGGTTAAACGAATTTAATGAGTATAAATGACTATTTGAACTTTAGTATAAGTCAATCAATATTTGAAAATATCATAATACAATTTAGATTTATGAATTAAACCTATACGAAATTTTGAAATTCTGCGTTCAGACGGATTAAAATCCGCCTTTTTAGATATGAAAAACCTAAAAAAACTCGTATCGTTTAACTTTTAAAATATTTTCTTAACGATGAACTATCTAAAGAATCGGTTTTTAAACCGATTAAACGCACAATGTTCAGACTTCATAAAATCTTAATTTATGAATGATAGGTTAAATAGATAAAAAAATACAAAAGTCGCATCAATATTAGTAATTGATACGACCTTTATAAAAAGTAATATTATAATTTCATGCAAGATAATGCTTAAAAAGAATCTTACACATTAAATCTAAAGTGCATTACATCTCCATTTCCGACAACATATTCTTTACCTTCGACACCCATTTTACCAGCAGTCTTCACAGCTGATTCAGAACCATAAGTAACAAAATCTTCATAGCGAATCACTTCTGCACGAATAAAGCCTTTTTCAAAATCAGAATGAATAACACCTGCGGCACCTGGCGCTTTCGTCCCTTCGATGATTGTCCAGGCACGAACTTCTTTCTCGCCAGCAGTGAAGTAAGTAATTAGGTTCAACAAACGATAACAAGCTTCAATGATTTTATTCACACCTGGTTCTTCTAAGCCCATATCTTCCAAAAACTCCATACGTTCTTCATAAGTATCTAACTCTGCAATGTCCGCTTCAATAGCAGCAGAAATAAATAAAACTTGAGCGTCTTCGTCTTTTACGGTTTCCAGAAAACGAGCCGTATGATTATTACCATTAATAACAGACTCCTCATCGACATTACAAACATACATCACAGGTTTGCTGGTCAATAAGTACATTTCGTTAACAAAAGGCAAGTCATTCTCATCTATTTCACAAGAACGAGCGTTGTTACCTTGTTCGATATAATCATGTAATTTTTGAGTGATTTCGGCTTGACGAATGATTTCTTTATCCATTGATTTAGCTTGACGACGCAATTTATCTAAGCGTTTTTCAAGCGTTTCTAAATCTTTGAATTGTAACTCTGTATCAATAATATCTTTATCACGAACCGGATCAACACTTCCGTCAACGTGTACGATATTTCCGTCTTCAAAACAACGTACAACATGTACAATTGCATCAACTTCACGGATATTTGCCAAAAATTGATTTCCTAAACCTTCGCCCTTACTTGCTCCTTTTATCAATCCTGCAATATCTACAATTTCTATTGTTGTTGGCACTACTTTTTGCGGATTAACCAACTCTTGTAATTTTGCTAAACGCTTATCAGGAACGGTAATCGTTCCCACATTTGGTTCTTTTGTCGCAAAAGGATAATTCGCTGCTAAAGCTTTAGCATTAGAAAGTGCATTAAACAAGGTTGATTTTCCTACATTTGGTAAACCAACAATACCACATTTTAAAGCCATTTTTTCTATGATTAAGACAATTCAACACGCTTATAAAAGCAGATTTGAATTATCTTCAATTATTTAATTGATTTTTTTAATTTCTTATAGAAATTCTATCTCAAAAATTTTGAGGTGCAAAGATATAATTTTATCATTGAGAAATAGATAAAATTTTTAATTCCAATAAATTAAAAGAAATGAATAAGTTCGTAATACTACTGTCTATCTGTTGCGTTTACATAAGTTGCGGTGATAAATCCTCCAAAAAGTCAACTACAAAAAACGCAATTATTCAAACGCAACAAACGACAGTTATTGACAATCCGATTGAATTAGAAGTTATTTTGGATAAAGTCAGAATTAGAGATAAAGCGGGTTTAGATGGTACAGAATTAGAGCAACTAAAAAAGGGAACAAAGGTTACTTTTATGGGCGAAATCAGTGATTTTACAGATAAAATAAAATTACGTGGAATTCAGTATAATGATCCTTGGTTAAAGATTCAAATTAGAAAAGGGCAAGAAGGTTGGATTTATGGAGGTGCTGTAAAATTCAAATCTGATGAAGCAGGAAAAGAGTTAAAAAATAGATTAATTACAAAGAGATTAGAACAGTTTTTTGGCAGTAAAATCGTCTATGAAGTAGAAGCTTATCAAAAACAATTTGAGGATACCAAAACAGAGAAAGAATTTCCTTTATTATATCGTAGTAATAAAGAATTAGGACACAAAATGAATTACAAATTCACAGCGTTTTTTGAAATGGGAATTGACGATAGTGAATATCCCGATTTGTTTTGGATTGATGATCCGATTCCTGCGATGTCTTTGAGTTTAGTTGCCGAAGGAACACAATATCAGATATTTACAAATATTGATGACTTATATAAAAAAGCGGCTGCAACAGAAGGAAAATTAGATGACGAATTTGCAAAAATCATCAAAGCAATGCATGATAATGATATTGAATATTATTATCCAGTATGGTTTTTACAAACTTGGGATTATGGAGGTTATAGTCTTTTAGGTCAAGGAAAACACACAGCAATCCTGAATCGATTAGAAAAATTAGCAATTAAAACAGATTTGTTTAATCCCGAAATTCGAGATATTAAAAAACAAGTTATTCAAGATATTATTGAAGGAGAACATTATGGTGAAAAGAGTGAAACAATCCTAAAAGAATTAGATACTATCATTAATAGTAAATATACGATTTTGACAGAAAGTGATTTGACTGTACTAAAAAATCGTCGCCCAATGTTTGAAGAACCCGAAAAACATAAGATTAATGTGTTTGAGAAAGATTATTAGAAATATACTCTTAAACCAACAATCTAAATCGCATCAAAAATTGCTCACGCAGATTTTATATAATTTACTTTGTAATTCATGTTTCACTGTTATTAAATTTAAAAATGAAAATATTACGTGTTGCCTTGTAAAACAATCATTTCATGCAGATTTTCCATTAGCAAAATCAATTTTTTTTACCAATTATTAGAAAATCTGCGTGAATCTGCGTAAAAAACATTTTGCAAAGTAAAATTTAGCAATTGTGATTTCTATTGATTCTTTATGATTTTACATTTCAGCAAAACGTGAATTGTAGTTTTATTAACTTACCAATAAAATTATTTGCGAAAAATTTGCAAAAATCTGTGTGAGTATAATATTTCAATTTCAACAAGTTGAAATACTTTAATGATACTTAAAATCACTTTGGTACATAAGTGTAGAACTACCTCTTTATGGTAAAAAAAATAAAAGATAAACACTTAAATAAAAAAAGCCCGAAGTCAAACGACTTCGGGCTTCGTGCCCCGGGCGGGAATCGAACCCGCACTTCCTAATGGAAACAGGATTTTAAGTCCTGCGCGTCTACCAATTCCGCCACCAAGGCAGTAGACTTTTCATTAAAAGAATTGCAAAATAAAACCCTCTAAATGAGGGTTCGCAATAATTTTGAGCGGAAAACGAGACTCGAACTCGCGACCCCGACCTTGGCAAGGTCGTGCTCTACCAACTGAGCTATTTCCGCTTTTTTTAATGTTTTGTAACTTATCTTTTTAAGTTACTACATATGTGTTTTTCAAATGCGATGCAAATATACAACAACTTAAACTTAACTTCCAAATATTTTTAGAATTATTTTCATTTTTTTTATTAAAAAACGGTACGAATACTATTAAAAACAAGGATTCAAAAAATTAGTTCCCTCTAAAGCATTGTTTATCAATTTATTGCATTTTAATATGCTGCTTCAATAAGAATTTCAAAATTTGCATCGTACGCTAAATCTTCTGTAATAATTAATGCATTACTTATCCAAAGTTCCTTTAATGTTGGATGTTCGACGATTTTTTCATCAATCGTCATAAGCGGTTGATGACGCAAATCTAAAGTTTGAAGATTTGGTAATCTTAATATTTCATCAGATAAATGCTCTAAATTGCCATATTGCCAATTAATATGTTCAAGTTCACTTATTTGAAATAGCATTTTTGGAAAAAAAGATAAATCTAATCTTGGAAAAGTGATTATTTTATTTTCAGTAAAGATTTTTAATATTTCCAAACAATTATTAGCGGAAGCTTTTTCAAATATCAATGTCAATATTCTACTGGCTTTTGTTGGAGATAAATTTATTGTTCCTAATAATATAGATTGTAAATTAGTTTTAGACGCTTGTTTTTCGATACCTTGTAATTTTTGATAATAATCAAACAACCATTTTACACCATCATCATTGACTGCGAAACCTGATAATATAGTTATCGCCAGTTCAATATTAGCTTGATCCGTACTATTTAAAAGCTGTTCAATTTTATCTAACTCACTTTTTGTAATTTCCATAGTTTAATCTAATAACTCCAAACAATCAACCAAAGCTGCTCTCCAATGTTTAATCCTCAAATCAAAAGTCGAACGAACCTTTTCTTTATTCATCAGACTAAAATGTGGTCGTTTTGCTGGCGTTGGATAATCTTTCGTTTCAATTGGTGCAACGTCGATGTCAATATTCTTAATCTCAAAAATCGTTAAAGCGAAATCATACCAAGATGTAACGCCTTCATTACTAAAGTGATAAATTCCGCCATAATTTTCAACTTCCTTCTTTTCAATTTTCTCTATAATTTTCAAAATACCAAAAGCTAAATCACGAGCATAAGTTGGCGTTCCGATTTGGTCATAAATCACTCTAAGATTATCCAATTTTCGACCTAAACGAATCATTGTTTTTACAAAATTATTTCCAAAAGAAGAGTAAACCCAAGATGTTCTCAATACGATTGCATTATCCAAAATCTGTGTTGCGATTAAATCGCCTTCCAACTTTGTCGCTGCATAAACACCTTGTGGATTTGTTACATCATCTTCTCGGTAAGGGCGATTGATTGTTTCAGAATGATAGACATAATCGGTAGAGATATGAATCAGTTGTGTATCGTATTTTTCACAGGCTTTCGCCAAATAATCGACCGCAGTTACATTGACCAAACGAGCCGAATTTTTGGCTTCTTCTGCTTTATCAACTGCTGTATAAGCCGCACAATTAATACAATAATTAAAATTATACTGTTCAAAAATACTTTGAACAGTAACTTCATTAGTAATATCTAACTCCTTCGACCCAACAAAGAGAAACTGAAAATCAGCAAATTGCGATGCTAAAAAACGTAATTCACTACCAACTTGACCATTTGCACCTGTAACTAAAATCATGCTTTTGTTTTGAGTTATTTGATGAGGTGAAGTTAAGTAATGATTTTGATAAATTTGAAATATTAAAAAAAATGAGTTTTGTTATTAGTTTTTGGTTCATTGACAATTTTTGCCAAAAGCAAAAATTATTGTTTTACGTAGCGGCTGTCTTTAGCTGCCGTAAACAATTTCAAACAAAGACGGCAGCTAAAGACAGCCGCTACTGGCAAAAATTGTCAAACAACCTTAGTTTTTGTACAAAAAATAGAAAACCCGAATTTCAAATAATTGAAATTCGAGTTTTCCTTTTTTAGTTTAAACTCTTGATTTAAAAAATCTAATCAAGTTAAAAAAAATAATATAATGATTACACCTTATTTCGTTACCGTTCCAGTCGGATTCGTATTCATTGCATTGTTATTCATTCCGTATAATGTTCTATCTGTTGCACCTGTAGGAACAGTTCCTACCAATGGTTTCAACAAAAACGGTGCAGCACTATTATCAGGACTTGGTTCTACCGAAATTACAATTGTTCCACCTGTTAAATCTGTTGGAAAGGTCAAACCTGTTGGTGCATTCATCAGGAAATCTTCTCCTGGATAAGCTGGTCCTGCTGTTGTTCCGCTAAACGGTGCAGCATCATCTGAACCTGAAACCGAAGTAAATGTTCCCGTAGAAACTGGCGTTCCGTCGATTACTGCCCAACCTTCATATTTCCAACCTTCCGGTAAAGTCGGTAAATCTAAACTTGCTTCCGGGCCTGAAGGATTCAACCACCAAACACCGCTTAATTCGTCGGTTGTCATACTTCCATCAGTTGGTGTTGCTAAAATAAATTCACCAGTTGAAGTCGTAAAGTTTGTACCGATTGCAGAAGCGTGATCAACTGTAATTGCAGCAGCATCTCCAGAAAAATCACCTGCTAAAATGTGTACACTACTTGGAGCAGGATCATTGTCAGGACTTGGTTCGATAGTTAAAACATAAGCCGTTGCATTTTCTAAATCTGCTACATCAACTTCAAAAGATGTTGCCGATAACTCGCCATTTGCATCTACATTAAAAATACCTGCTGATACTGGACTTCCGTCAACAATTAGCCAACCTTCATACGCATAATCATCGCCTAAATCCTCTAAACCAGAAATATCTAAAGTGAATGTATCTGTTGTTGGAGTTTCCTCATCCGTTGTACAACTTGCAATAAAAAACGCACTCAATACTACTAAAAAAACTAATTTTAAATTTGTCATTTGTTCAAATGTTTGTGTTTGTTAAATATGATTTTGATAATGTCTTTTATTATCTTTTTAATTACACCACAAATATGCAAGCATTATGAACAGTATGTTTGAGCAATATTTCCTTGAAATTGGTCAATTTTTCCCGAAAGGGATTTTTTATAAATAAAAAGGTCGAATGTTCTCAAACATTCGACCTTTGAAAGGTTTTTTAAAAAATTAGGTTTTATCGGAATTGTTCAATATCAATATATTCCAAGTTAATGTATTCGCCATCTAAATGGTTGAAATCTTTGTCGGTTGTAACTTTAATTCATTTATAATAGTTATTATTTCTTCAATCTGAATCATTGGATTCTGAAGCTATTTCAATAATCATTTTTTCAATTTTTTTTAAGGTTTCAATGTCATCTATTTCTAAAATTAGTTTGATGATTTTAATTCTTATATCATTTATTCCTACCATGTTTCTCTATTTTAATGAATAATGATTGTATCGTAAATATAACGTTTTGTTGTGGAATTTTGGTTCAAAAAATTATAAATACAAATCAGTTCGAAACTCATCTGTATCAATAACTTTTACAACAGGAAATTCAATGTGTTTGAGAATATTAAAGTCTTTATCGTGACTAACAATATATTCAGCATTTGAAGCAATTGCACAATCTACAAACTTATTATCATCTTCATCTTTTAGTAAGCGAAAGCGATAGTAACGTGTGACAAATTCAATATTTGTTAAGTTTTCTAAAGTTTGCAATACAGTTTCACTAACTTCACTTCCCATGTGTTGTTCAATGATTTCAGCATATTCATCCAATATATCGGTTGTCACACACAGGATATATTTCTTTTCTAATAAACTTTTGAAAACCCAATGCACTTTAGAACGTTTGGAAATACTTACCAAAAGTACATTTGTATCAATAACTACTTTTCTCACTTCTTCTTTGATTTTCGCATTTTAGTATTCAACATTCTATCTACATCATCGTCTGTCCAACCTTTTTCGTCCCAAACTTTATCTGCTGCCTTTACAGCACGTTGAGCGAAAAAATTAGCCAATGTATCTTTTAATTCTAATAATTCAGAATTATCTAAATTGTATGAAAATACTTTCAATAATTCTATTTGAACATTAGATAATGGTTGTGTTAATTTATCCATAATTCTATTTTTTGATTATGTAAATATAACCGTTTATAGTGAATTTGATTAAGAATAGTTTACTTGTCTTTCAATTTTTCAAGTTACTCAGCATCTGCTAAATCTTGTAATCTTCCAGCATTTT
Source organism: Saprospiraceae bacterium (assembly GCA_045106825.1). GTDB lineage: Bacteria > Bacteroidota > Bacteroidia > Chitinophagales > Saprospiraceae > CAWVWD01. The sequence goes on from JBGCFH010000011.1 coordinate 37,072, forward strand.
TCTTTGCTGTGATTAAATCATTAATTGATAGAAATTTAACTTTAGTTCCTTCAATTTCTCCATCAGTTCGTCGATTGTAGCATTCTTGAAAATCTACACCATTTACATCCATTAATAAATCAATTCGATAAGGTTCGTAACCAAGTTGAATAATATTATCAGCATCAGAAAAATCGCTTTTATCTAATCCAAGGCTTCCAAAACCAAAGCTTTTGATGACTTGTAATAG
>JBGCFH010000110.1:0-26560 GCA_045106825.1 Saprospiraceae bacterium
CCCTAACCCTTCTCCTTAAGGAGAAGGGTTAGGGATGAGGTAATTTTATTTTGTCGGCGGTTCTAAAATAATTCCCGAAACAGGTGTTCCACTCGGCACCATTGGAAAAACATTTTCCTCTTTTTCTACTTGACAATGCAACAAGAAAGGGCCATCAAAAGCCAACATTTCTTCAATCGCTTGAGGAACATCAGCAGGATTTGTTATTTTCTTTCCAGGTACACCAAAGCCTTCTCCAATCTTCACAAAATCAGGGTTTTGTAAATGAACAGAAGAATATCTTTTATCAAAAAATAGTTGTTGCCACTGACGAACCATTCCTAAGAAAGTATTATCTAACAACAGGATTTTTACACCAACATTCCATTGAGCTAATAAGCCTAATTCTTGAATCGTCATCTGAAATCCACCATCACCAATTACGGCAATAACGTGCTTATCAGGCGATGCTAATTTTGCACCAAAAGCCGCTGGTAAACCATAACCCATTGTACCAGAACCACCAGATGAAACCCATTGATTGACATCTTGATAGTTATAATATCTTGCTGCAATCATTTGATGTTGACCAACATCTGTACAGATAATTGCATGACCCTCGGTTTGATCTGATACTTCCTTAATAACTTGTCCCATTCGGATTTCTCCTTTTGGAGAAGCGTGTATATCTCTATGAATTACTTTTTCGTATTCAATTACATCACAATCCGCAAAACGTTGTAACCATTCAGGATATGATTTTTCATTTACCAATGGTAATAATGCTTCAAGTGCTAATTTAGCATCAGCATGAATCGGTGCATGAGCAAACACGTTTTTGTTAATTTCTGATTTATCAATTTCGATATGAATCACTTTTGCTTTCGGTAAATAACTGTCCAAAGGTCCAGTAACTCGGTCATCAAAACGCATTCCGATAGCAATTACAACATCAGCTTCGGCAGATAATAAATTCGGGCCATAATTACCGTGCATTCCTAACATGCCGACAAATAAATCATCTGTATTTGGTAAAGAACCTAAGCCATGAACTGTACTTCCTACAGGAATTCCAGTCTTTTTTACAAATGTTCTAAATACCTCTTTTGCATGAGCAATCTGAATACCATGACCAGCCAAAATCAACGGTTGCTTTGCATTATTAATTAATTCAGCAGCAGCTTTTAATTGAGATTTTTTTGGTTTTGGTTTCGGACGATAACTACGGATTTTTGACATTTTTTCATATGAAAAATCCAATGTTTGTAATTGAGCATCTTTCGTAATATCAATCACGACCGGTCCAGGACGACCAGAGTTTGCGATATAAAAAGCTTTCGCAAATACAGCAGGAATTTCTTCCGCTTTAGTAATCTGATAGTTCCATTTTGTAATAGAAGTTGTGACACCAATTACATCTATTTCTTGAAAGGCATCACTTCCCAAAACAGTACTAAAAACTTGTCCTGTAATACAAACCATTGGTACAGAATCCATCATTGCATCAGCGATTCCTGTCACCAAATTTGTTGCTCCAGGGCCAGAAGTCGCCATACAAACACCCGTTTTGCGAAGTACACGAGAGTAACCTTCTGCAGCGTGTGTTGCACCTTGTTCGTGTCGAGGCAAGATATGCGTAATCTTGTCTTCATAATCATAAAGTGCATCATAAACAGGCATGATTGCACCACCTGGATAACCAAAAATCGTATCCACATCTTCGGCTAATAAGCAGCGAACAACTGCTTCCGCCCCAGAAATTGTTTCTTTTTGAGTCATTGCCTCGGGCTTCGCTTCTAACTTTAAAGCTTCCATAAGTAAATTATTTTAAGGTGTCGGACGATTTAAAATCGTCCGACACCTTTATTTCTCATTTATAAATCCGTCACACAACCTTTATCAGCTGAGGACACTAATTTTGCGTATTTTAATAATGCTCCAGAAGTTGCTTTTAATTTTGGCTGCTGCCAATTTGCTTTTCGAGTTGCTAATTCTTCTTCTGAAATCAAAACATCAATTGTATTATTAATGGCATCTAATCGAATAATATCGCCATCTTGAACCAATGCAATTGTGCCACCTTCTTGTGCTTCAGGACTAACGTGACCAACTACAAAACCATGACTTCCACCCGAGAATCTTCCATCTGTAATCAAGGCAACATCTTTCGCTAAACCTGCCCCAACAATCGCAGAAGTTGGCTTCAACATTTCAGGCATTCCAGGAGCACCTTTTGGGCCTTCATAACGAATAACAACAACACTTCCTTTTTTGACTTTTCCTTTTGAAATACCGTCAATGACATCTTCTTCACCATCAAAAACGACTGCTGGACCTTCAAAAAACTCACCTTCTTTTCCAGTGATTTTTGCAACACAACCTTTTGTTGCTAAATTACCATATAAAATTTGTAAATGTCCATTCGGTTTTATTGGTGTTTCGATAGGAACGATAACTTTCTGATTTTCAACAAAGTCAGGAACTTCTGCTAAATTTTCAGCAATCGTTTTTCCAGTAACAGTCATGCAATCGCCATGCAAAAAGCCTTTTTCCAACAAATACTTCATCACCGCAGGAACGCCACCAACTTCGTACAAATCTTCCATTAAGAATTTGCCACTTGGTTTTAAGTCAGCGATATAAGGCGTTTTGTCACTGATGCGTTGAATATCATCTAAGGTAAATTCAATATCAAAACTGTGTGCAATCGCAGGTAAATGTAACGTTGCATTCGTAGAACCTCCTAAAGCAACGATAACGGTTACTGCATTTTCTAAGGCTTTTTTGGTAACAATATCACGAGGTTTGATGTCTTTTTCCATCAAATTGCGAATGTGTTTTCCGATGTCGTTACATTCTGCTGTTTTATCAGGACTTAATGCAGGATTTGAAGAAGAATATGGAATCGACATTCCCATTGCTTCGATAGCAGATGACATTGTATTTGCCGTGTACATTCCGCCACAAGCACCAGCACTTGGACAAGAATTTTTAATTACACCTTTATAATCTTCATCAGAAATCGTTCCTTGCAGTTTCTCACCTAAAGCCTCAAAAGCAGAGACAATATTCAATTTTTTATCTTTCCAACAACCAGAAAAAATCGTTCCGCCATACAACAAAATCCCAGGTCGATTTAAGCGACCTAAAGCCATCATTGCACCAGGCATATTTTTATCACAACCAACAACTGTAATCAATGCATCATAATAATGAGCACCAGCAACAGCTTCTATCGAATCCGCAATAATTTCACGAGACAACAAAGAATAACGCATTCCTTTTGTTCCATTTGAAATTCCGTCAGAAACACCAATTGTATTGAAGATTAAACCAACCAAGTTACTTTGGACAACGGACTTTTTAACTAATTCTGCTTGTCCGTTCAAGTGCATGTTACAAGTATTACCTTCGTAGCCAGTACTTACTATACCAACCTGAGCTTTCTTCATATCTTCATCGGTCAAACCAACACCGTAAAGCATTGCTTGAGAAGCAGGTTGCGTAACATCTTGCGTTAATCGTTTGCTATATTTGTTTAATTCCATATTTTGTTTCATAGGACAAATCACAGAATACTCATGATGAGTGCCATTGTTTTTGCCTTTTTTAGTAATTTTTTTATAATTAGTCACGATTGACTAAAAATTATCCATATATGTGAAACGCCTTTCTCACAATGTGAGAAAGGCGTTTATTATTAGCTATATAAAATTCCATCTCACCATTAGGTAAAGTCTATAATGACAATGACAATATTAATGACAACAAAGAATTCCATAATTATAATTTGAATGTTTTTAAACTAAAATTTTGTGAATTATTACTTATATTAAGAATATATAAATTTTTAAATTCTCACAAAATACAATGCAAATCTATACAGAATCTAATAAATTCCAAATAATAGTTTATTTTTTTTAATAAAACAGTTTTTTTATTAAAAATTAAACAATGTAACCCAATTGTCAATTGCAAAATAACATGCGATACATTTAGAATTTAATTTAAAAAAAAACAGTATAATCAAAATTAAAAATGGTATTTGATTAGTATTTAGATAAAAATTTCAAATAATCACTTTTAAATTTCAGAAAGCGTACATTTTATACTTTTTTAAATATTTATCTATTCTGATAAAATCTATGATTCTTTAGTTCTCTCAGCAATTTTTTAAACAAAAAAGACCGTCAAAGACATAAATTATCAAGCAACCATTTTTTATTTCCAAAAAATTTAAATATCTAAACCGTTGCAAATTACTATCAAAACACTTAACTTTCGTTTTATCAATAGAATTAACAAAGACAGTCGCATTTGCTCTACAAACTAATATAAATGTTAACAACTAATTCAAACAAACCTATATTAACGTCTGACTTGCAATCTGGTGAGATTCAATTTTATGATAATTTCTTACCAGCAATGTCGATTGGTGATTATACGATTGATATTGAGCAACATATCGCTGATGAAGGTTTGGATAAAACGTTCAAAAGGTCACATAAATTCATTGTTGCTGGCAAGCGTTTTCGATTAAATATGCAAGATATTCATTCGGTTTATCCGCCGATTGATGGACAAGGTGATTTTGAAAATATTTTGCCTCAAGTGATTTTGAATAACAAATCGTTGCCGTGGGAACGAACTTCTGATAATAAAACACCAAACTTAGCTATTCTGCTTTTTACGCCAGAAGAATTACAAATCAACGATTGGATCACCGAGACTTCGGGACAAGCGAATGTCAGTAAAACTGGTGCAAAAATGAGAACAATCGCTCAAATCAAAAATCCCGAAAACGGTTTTGTTTCACCAGAATTAGTTGATTTTTCTTATGAAAATGACGATGATAATTGTTTGTGTATTGAAATTAGTTCGGAATATTTTAATGAAATCGTACCAAGATTTGAAGAATTGTCATTGTTAGCACACGTTAAAGAAGTTAGTACAATAGATAAAACGGATAATGAAATAAACAATTGGTTTTCAACGGTTTTTGCTAATCGTTTGCCGCAAAAAAATCAACGTAATATTGTTCATTTAGTGAGCTTAGAAGGCTTTACGCAATATTTAAAACCTCGAAGTCCGCAAATTGACGAAAGTCAAAAAGTTCGATTGGTTAGTTTAGCAAGTTGGGAATTTTATTGTGAAGAACCAAATGAAGAGTTTGAAGTTGTTGCTAAAAAATTGATAGAAAATCATCAAACATTACGATTGTTTCCTAATAAAAAAATAAACAACCGAACGATAAAAACAGCTATCGAAGGCGGTTATATACCGATGAAATACGAAACTCGTCAAGGCGAAAAAACAACCGCTTTTTATCGAAGTGCTTTAACACCAAATATTGTTAAAAACCAACATCATTCACCAAATTTCAGTGCAGAATCTGCAATGATTTATGATATGAATACTGGGATTTTTGATACTTCTTATTCTGTTGCTTGGCAAACTGGTCGTTTGTTAGCGTTATCAGAGTCGGTATTTTCAAAATCACTTTTGGAATGGAAACAACAAGCTAATTCGTTTTTAGATACTTTCTTTGCAAAACAGAATTTTTATAGAAAAATTGTTGCGATTTATAATAAACAAATGGACGCTGACAGCGATAAAATGTTGACGTTAGAAGAGTTGATGTCCGATGATGTGACCAATCAATTATTAGCTGCAACACTGAAACAATCTTTGAGTGATTTAGGTTTTTTGTCGAGAGGTGATATTGGCGGAAAGCGAACGATTGAAGAATTGGTCAACAAAGCAAAAGAGGAATTAGAAGGTTTATCAGGAATTCTGACGGAAATAGCTTTTGATAAAATTAAGTATGAAATGGATGTGGAAAGTGCTTTGGTAAAGCAATTATTTGAATAAACGTATTTCGAAGCTCCAGCTTCAGATTACACAAAATAAATCAATTAAATACAACTAAGTAGGTTTACTCATTTGTTTTGGCAATAAAATTTGTTAAAAAAATCGTAACTTTCTGATTATCAGACCTGACAGGTTTTTAAAACCTGTCAGGTCTTTCGTGATAAATATGTAAACCTACTTACATAAAATCTATATAAAATTGAGAGAAAAACTAATTATTCGACTTGAAAAATTTGAACACAACAACGATACACCGATTGATATTTTATTAATTAATGGTGAAGAAGTAGAATTGTATTTAAGTGGTAAAGATGGCTTATTTTGGATAACAAATAAGCGGCTCGTTATTGCTTATAAAGCGACAGAAAAAAGTTATTCCATGTCAGCGAATCGCTACGAAACTTTTCAATACATCAATATTTTTTCGTTTGCTGTCGATATGATTGATGATGCTTCTTATAACGTTCTAAATATTGATTTTAAAAATGAATTTCAACTACAAATATTCATTGATAAAATAATGCCGATTGCAGATATTGCTCAAGTATTGACTACAAAAATTCTACATTAACGATTATTATAATTCTTCACACTACTATGTTTTTTTTTAAAGATGTTATTTTTCACATCGTCAAAAAACATTATAACTTATTGATAATCAGACCTGACAGATCTTTGCTACAAAGCCCAAAGTTAAATACTAACTTTGGGCTTCATTATTTTTGTTAATCTACTAATTATTAAAATCCATACATCAATCCGCCTCGAATAATAAACGGACTTGGATAAGGCGAAACGCCAGCTTGATACAATACGTTGTATAAAATTTCCATATTAAAACCTAAACCATAACCGAAACTTGTCGTATATCCTCCGCCTAATAATAATCCTGGTGCACGACCACTTGATTCACTCAACACTCGACCGTCACTTGTGCGTAGTTTCAATGAATAATTTAAGTATTCATATTCTCCCTGTGCATAAAGATTTTGAAATAATAACTGCTGTACAAATAATCGTCCTCCAGTTACATTAAATGTTGAGCGTTCGTTAAAAAAAGGATTATTAAAGTCACTATGAATATAACTCACTCCGACTCCGGCTATCGTTGAATTTGTTACTCGATAACCAACCGTTGGCGATATATTGATATTCCAACCATTAGAATATCCTCCACCGACATTTCCACCGAAAACTAATTTTTCTAAAATCTTATTATCACGATTATTATTTTCTACTTCTTCTTCTTGTCCAAATGCTGTAAAACTTATCAAAAGGCAAGTCAATAACAAAAATCCATATTTTTTAATGTTGTTCATAATTATTAAAATTTACTTTCACAATGTTGTTTTTTCAATTGTAATACAATTCCTAAAAAGCTGATTATCAGAACTTTTACAAAAGTAATAAATTCTAAGTCAAAAGATTTTAGAAATCATCAATTTTAAGTTTGAAAACGCTTCAAAATACTTAAACGTTGCCGTTCCGACTCAATTTTAGGAATATGTTAAATCAATGACGTTTAACGATAGAATTGTTATAATTCTCAACAGATTTGATAAATTTTAAACAAATTGTGAAATTTACATTTATTAAGAAATTATTTTATATTAAAAAATAAGAAAAGCAAATTACGGAATATAATGAGATTCAAAAACGAACAATATGAAATCGGTGGCGTTCCTGTACAAACATTAGTCAACCGATACGAAGCTCCGCTTTATGTTTATGATTTAGAAAAAATCGAATCACAATACAATCGCCTAAGAAATGCATTTTCGGGCACAAGAATGAAAGTGATGTACGCTTGTAAAGCCTTGACAAATATCAGCGTTTTACGTTTTTTCAAACAAATGGGAAGCGGCGTTGATACGGTTTCTATTCAAGAATTACATATTGCATTAAAGGCAGGATTTGCACCTGAAAATATTATGTTTACGCCAAACTGTGTTTCGTTTGAAGAAATTCAAGAAGCCGTTAGTTATGGTGTGAATATCAATATTGATAATATTTCAATTTTAGAACAATTTGGGAATACTTACGGTGATTCTGTTCCTGTTTGTATTCGTTTGAATCCACATATTTTTGCTGGTGGAAATCCTAAAATTTCAGTTGGACATATTGATAGTAAATTCGGAATTTCGGTGCATCAAATGCGTCATGTTCATCGAGTTGTAAAATCAAGCGGTTTGAAAGTCGTTGGTTTACATATGCACACAGGTTCTGATATTTTAGATGTAGAAGTATTTTTGAATGCGGCTGATATTATGTTGAATACCGCTTTTCATTTCGAAAATTTAGAATATATCGACTTCGGAAGTGGTTTCAAAGTACCTTATAAACCGAATGATAGACATACAAATATCGAAGAATTGGGCGAAAAATTAACCACTCGTTTTAATGAATTTTGTACTGAATACGGAAAAGATTTAACGATGATGTTTGAACCAGGGAAGTTTTTGGTGAGCGAAGCTGGTTATTTTTTAGTAAAGACAAATGTAGTCAAAACAACTCCTGCAACGGTTTTTGCTGGTGTTGATTCTGGTTTGAATCACTTGATTCGTCCGATGTTTTACGATTCTTATCATCATATTGTGAATGCTTCAAATCCGTTGGGAAAAGAGCGTTTTTATACGGTTGTTGGTTATATATGTGAAACAGATACGTTTGCTTGGGACAGAAAAATCAATGAAATCCGTGAAGGTGATATTTTAGTTTTCAAAAATGCTGGTGCGTATGCTTTCAGCATGGCTTCTAATTATAATTCAAGATTTCGACCTGCGGAAGTTGCTATTTACAATGGAAAGGCTCAGCTAATTCGTAAGCGTGAAACCTTAGAAGATTTACTTCACAATCAAGTTGAAGTCGATTTTGCGAAAGCAGAAAAAGAAGTTTTGGTCAATTCATAAGCAAACATAGAAATCATAAAATTTCAAAAGGAAGCCATTTTAAAAATGGCTTCCTTTTTTTTGTATCTTGCAATCGTTCATTTATAAATTTCAACTATAAATTAAAAGAAATTCATAAATGAGTAAAATAATAACTAAATAAAGCCATGAAAAAATACAGAACTTGCAACTTATGTGAAGCCTTGTGTGGTATCGAAGTCGAAATTGAAAACAATAAAGTCGTTTCGATTCGAGGTGACAAAAATGATCCATTGAGTCAAGGACACATTTGCCCGAAAGCTTACGCATTAAAAGACGTTCACGAAGATATTGACCGATTAAAGCAACCGATTCGGAAAATTGACGGTGAATGGCAAACGATTTCATGGGAAGAAGCGATTGATTATACGACTACAAAATTATTGGAAATTCAAGCCAAATATGGGAATGATTCGGTTGGTGTTTATCAAGGAAATCCTTCGGTTCATAACTTAGGAACGATGTTATATTCGCCGCCTTTTATCCGAAGTTTACGCACTAAAAATCGTTTTTCAGCGACTTCTGTTGACCAGTTAGGACATCATTTGGCAGCCGAAATGATGTTTGGAAATATGAATTTAATTCCAATTCCAGATATTAATCGTACTGATTTTTGGTTGATTATCGGCGGAAATCCTTTGGTTTCAAATGGCAGTTTGATGACTGCACCGAATGTTTCTAAAAGGCTAAAAGATATTCAAAAACGTGGCGGAAAAGTTGTCGTTATTGATCCTCGAAAAACGCAAACTGCAAAAAAAGCTGACCAACATATTTTCGTTAAACCAGGAACAGATATTTGGTTGTTGTTAGCGATGTTGAATTATATTTTTAAAAATGATAAAGTTCAATATGATAAAATTTCTAACCTTATTCCAAAAGAACAAATCGACGCTGTTCAAGAAGCGGTCAAAGGATTTACGGTCGAAATTGCAAGTCAACAAACGGGAATTTCAACGGAAATTATTACCAATTTAATAGAAGAATTTACAGCTGCAAAAACAGCAATTTGTTACGGAAGATTAGGAATTTCGATTGTCAAACACGGAACATTAAGTCATTGGGTTATCAATGCAATTAATATTCTAACTGGAAATTTTGACCAAAAAGGTGGCGTAATGTTCACTTCTCCCGCCATTAATATGGCGAAAGGAAAACCTAAAAAACGATTCAATCGTTGGCAAAGTCGAGTGCGAAATTTACCAGAATTTGGTGGCGAATTACCTGCTTCTGCAATGGCAGAAGAGATGTTAGAAACTGGTGCAGGACAAATTAAAGCCATGATTACTTCTTGCGGAAATCCAGTTTTATCTACGCCAAACGGACAAAAGTTGGATAAAGCGTTGGAATCTTTAGAGTTTATGGTTTCGGTCGATATTTATTTGAATGAAACAACTCGACACGCCAATATTATTTTGCCACCAGTAACAGGTTTGGAAACGGCACATTTAGCCTTATTTTTCCATACTTTTGCTATTCATAATACGATAAAATACAGCGAACCGACCGTCGAAAAAGAAGCAAATACAAAGTTTGATTGGGAAATTTTCGCAGCATTAACAGAAGGATTTAATCGCAAAAAAGCGGCTTTCGCCAATGTTGATTATCAACCTCAACCGAGTTTTGATTTAGAAACAACGGTAAGCTATTTATTACACGCAAATCATTCAAAATATAGTTTACAAGATTTAAAAAATAATCCAAATGGAATTGATTTAGGAGCTTTAGAAGAGAATATTGCAGCGAATAAAATCATTTCTAAAACTGACACAATTGACTTATTTCCAACGATTTATAAAACGGCTTTAGCGAATTTAGAAATGCCAAAACAAGAAAGTGATGACTTATTATTATTCGGTCGTCGAGATTTGAGAAGTATGAATAGCTGGTTACATAACAGCTATCGGATGGTCAAAGGAAAAAAGATTTGTACAGCACAAATTCATCCAAATGACGCTCAAAAACGAAACATCAACAACGGTGATTTTATCACGGTCGAATCTACAATTGGTAAAGTAAAAATCGAAGTAGAAATCACGGAAGATGTTGCGATAGGTTCAATCAGTATTCCACATGGTTGGGGACACAATCGAAAAGGTACGAAGCTAAAAATTGCGGAAGCACATGCTGGTGTTAGTTATAATGATTTGGCGGATGAAAATGAGGTTGATGAAATTGCGGCTGTTGCGGCTTTGAATGGAATTCGGGTTCGGATTATTTAGTAATTTTGCTTACCTCATCCCTAACCCTTCTCCTTAAGGAGAAGGGTTAGGGATGAGGTAGAAAACTACTTCTTCCGTTTCTTCTCCGCAATAATCCATTGATTTTCAACCATTTCCACACTCAACGGACTTCTATTTTTCAACCAACTTATCAAATCATCGCCTAATAATTCTCGTCGCCAACCATTTTCAAAATAGCTTGGAAAGAAGTTTGGTTCTAATTTCATTTGATTCAAATCAGCACGATTGACAATTAAATTAGAAGAAACTTCGTATTCCATTGCCTTATATTTCAATAGAGAAATCAACAAATCCATCGTCAACGAACGTTGCATGTTTGAGCGAATCGGACTTCCATATTGTTTAATTACTGCGTTTTCTTCCTCAGTTACAGGTTGTTCGTACAAATCAGCGAAAGTGTCCCAATACTTTCTGGTTACCCAATCTGGAATGATTCGATGACTTTCGAGTGCCTTCTTTCCTACTCCAATGTTTTTGGCGATTTCATACATGATTTTTGTATCCATCACCATTTTTTTAGAAATATTTTTTCGTTCAGCTTCTTTACTTCTCCAGTTCATCATACGAACCAAAAACACTTTTGATTGCTTCCGTAATGTTCCAAAAGTTCTGCTTTTCGCCAAATCTTTATATGGATCACTTTGATAAGCCGATTGTTTACAAAGCGTTTGACATTCGTCCATTACCCAGCCGAAACGACCTCGCTTTGCCAAAGCCGTTTTTAAATTTGTATATAAATCGTACAAGTAAATCACATCTTCCAATGCATAATTCAATTGACGTTCGTCAAACGGTCGCTTACTCCAGTTGGAAACTTTATACCCTTTTTGTAAATGAATATTTAAATATCGTTTCACCAAATCTTTGAACGACATTGGAAACTGATAATTCAAAAATCCATCAGCGATTTGTGTATCAAAAACATTGACAGGCAACGTTCCGAATAGTTTATAAAAAATACGATAATCGTTTTCTCCAGCATGTGTAATCTTAAGAATCGCAGGATTTTCCATCATCTTCATCAAACCTGACAAATCCGCAATTCGTAAAGAATCAATAAGATAATTCCCATGTTCAGTTGCGACTTGAATCAAACATAATTGAGGTATAAATCGCTTTTCTGTTATAAATTCTGTATCGAAAGCTAACCATGTAACCTCTTGATTATCAGTAATAAAATCATTGAATGCCTTCTTACTTTCTAAAAGTTTATATTCTGTATTAATTGCCAATTTTTAGTGATTAGTGATTGGTGATTGGTGATTAGTTTCACCAACATCAACTTTGTTTTATAAAAAACAGCTTTCTGATATGTTGTGATTTGAAGATTTTTATAAACAATCATCGTCTATCGTTCACCGTTTGCCGTCTATCCGCTACTATTTTTTAAACCTCTCGAATTTCTACATTTGGTTGCATCATTTTCAATCGTACAATTTGTCGTTTTAAATTTGGTGCATAACCAACTTGCAAAATTTCTAATTTCTCTAAGTTATCTAAAGCGGTAAGAGAAGTCAAATTTTCATTATTAGAAATATCCAAAAATTCTAAGTTCACAAATTGCTCCAAACCATCTAAAGTTGTTAATAAATTATCTCTAATTATCAACGAATTGACGTTTTTAAAGGCAGCAGATTGATTAATTTTCGTCAAATTATTACTCGTCAAATTTAATGATTTCAACATATTTAAATGCTCTAAACCGCTAACATTCTTAATATTATGACCAGAAAGATTAATAGATTCCAAAAATTGCAATTCTTTCAGTCCAGATAAATCAGACAATTTGAAAGTCAATCGCTGGAAACCTCCAAAGAAAATACGTTCTCCGATTATTTCTATACTTTCGGTTTTTAATAAGTTTCTAAGTTCATCATTCGTTGGTTTTGTGCTGACTTCTTTTCTTGAAAAGAATGCTTTATTATAAGCCATTTGCCATTCATCAGAAAGACTTCGCCACCAATTTGTTAAATCTTCATTCGTAATCAATGATTTGCTAATTGTAATTGGTTGTTTAGGGACTTTTTTAACAACTTCTGCTATTTTTTCTGTTTTCGATTCTTCTTTAACCGCTGGTTTTAATTCCGAATTAGAAATGTTTTTTAACCGTTGTTGTAATTTCGTATTGACTTTTTCTAACGATAGAATTTTTTGTTTTAAACTCTGCACTTCTTGCACCAAATCCACTGATTCCAACTCTTCCAACTCATTATGTAGCATTTGAATATTATTCCTCAAAAAGATAATTCGTGCTTCTTTTTGTCGAACAGAAGATTGAAGAAATTTATAATTCTCCTTCATTTGTTCGTACATCACCAAGTCTGTTGCATCAATTTTGTGGTCATTAAACAACTTGAGTGTTTCTTGCAAATCATCATCCAAACTTTGGATTTTTTGTTCTTGAAAATCCACTGCAATTGCCAATTCATTCCGTTCAGCACGAACTTGTTCGACTTGTTCCTGATACGTTTCTTCTTGCTCTTTTTGTTGAGCTTTAAGTTGTTTCAGTTCTTCTTCTAATGCTGTAATTCGCTCGTCTTTTTCCTCAATAATTTGGTCTTTCATCTCCAAATCAGATTCCAAATTCCGATTATCATTATTCAAATCTCGATTGCGTTTTTTCAAACCAGCAACCAGTTCTTTCAGTTTTACATTTTCTTGTTGATATTGCTTTAGTTTTTCTGCGTCTGTAATCGTTTCTTCTTCCAAAACCTGTTTTGACTCCTCAATATCAGCAGCGCAAAAATCGAATTTCTTTTTACCTTTATTAAATCGAAAACCAATCTTAAAAGTGACCGTTTGACCAGAAATTGTATAGTCCAAATCTTTATCAATCACCTGATTTTTGTGGAACAAAAGCGTTGGACCACCTTTCGCACGCTTGATTAAACCAAAACGACGTGCCGTATCATATTTTTTAATACTTCCAATTAAGTTTCCTCGTCGTGCCTCCAAAATATTAATCATTTCGAGCGACATTTCTTTCGTTAGTCTTTCGACCAATTGTAGTTTAATGCCTAACTTATCCACTCGGAGATGATTTTGAATCACGTCCGCTTGAATCAATCTATGTTCACCATCTCGCTCAATCCAATCAAACTCCTCATAAAACTGCGTAAACGTATCCATTGAGATTACTCGACTATTCGTTGCATCAGCCTGTTGCAAAATCAACTTATCTGCCTGAACACCACCTTTTACTTGCTCAAAAAAATCAAAAATTCTCAAGCCAATCAAAATATCGTACATCTGACGATCAACACTTCCTTCCCGAAGCATAAACCGAGTACTTGCATCAAAATAACAGAAAAACGTTTCGTCTCTATCCAAAATCGCCAACAACAACTGCAACAAACCACCTAATCGTCGTTCATCAGGTTCTGTATCAACGCTCAATATATTTATCAAATTCGTTCCGTCTATGACGTATAATTCCTTCATATTTTATACTTTAGGAATCGGACGCTTTTGAAGTATCCGACTCCTTGCATTTTATTTTAAAAAATACCAAAGATAAGTATTTCCAATGTTTTAAATACAAAACTCTTTAATCAAACCTTAACCTATCAAAATCAATGACAATTCCGAAATTTTGGTGGTGTTTCCATTACATCAATTACATCCTAAACCAACCTCACTCCATCCGTCAACTTTACCACATAAATAGGTAAATCAATATCATAAGCTTGTTGATAAGCAACTTTCATAAATGTCTGAAAATCATTGACATATTCTGTTTGAACTAAATTAATAGTACAACCACCAAAACCTCCACCCATCATTCTTGAACCTAAAACACCTTTCGATTTTTTTGCCGTTTTAACTAAAAAATCTAACTCTTCACAACTCACTTCGTAGTCTTCACTCAATGATTCATGTGCTTTATTCAGCAAACCTCCTGCAACCTCCAAATTATCAATAAACAACATTTCGGCAACTGCATAAACTCGTAAGTTATCTTCAAAAATATGATTCGCACGATTTCTTAAAACAGGATCTAATTTTTTCTCATGCTTTTTAAATTGATCATAAGTCAAATCTCGAAGCGTTTTGATTTCGGGATGAAATTGTTGATAAAACGTAACAACATCTTTACATTGTTGATAGCGAATATTGTATTCTGATTCTGCCAAATTGTGACTAACTTTCGTATTACACAATACAATCGACACATCTTTTCGACGATAAGGAAAGTATTGAAAAGTCATCGACTGACAATCTAACTTGATAAAATGATCTTCCTTACCATGCAAACTTGCAAACTGATCCATAATTCCACTATCCAAACCAATGAAATTATTTTCTACTCGCTGACCAATTTTCGCCATTTGCATTCTATCCAAACCTAAATTAAAAAATTCGTTCAGACCAAAAACAAATCCACTTTCTAAAGCGGCAGACGATGACATTCCTGCACCAATTGGAATATCGCTACTAAATATACAATTTACAGCTTGAGGTGCTAAACCATCTTTTTGAAGTTCAGCATAAACGCCCAACAAATAATTCGCCCAACCTTTTTTTGATTTTTTTATCGGTTTTGAAATATCAACTTCCAAACTTTCGTCAATATCAATTGCATAAAAACGACAAACCGTATCGTCACTTTTTGCCATTGCAAAATACATCGCTTTATCAACCGCTGCGGGCAATACAAAGCCATTATTATAATCCGTATGTTCACCGATTAGATTGATTCGTCCTGGTGCGATAATGTTGATTGGTGTTTGTTTGAATTGCTCTTGAAATGTTTTATTAAGATTGCCGAACATATTTTATTGAATCTTTATGTAAGGGGACGAATAATGAATAATGTACCCAAATTTTACGAAGTTATTTTTTATTCAGACGAGGTAAAAAACGCAGACATAGCTATAGTTATGTCGTCCCGAGTCCTCGGGATTAACGAAGTATGAATAAAAAAGAACGAGTAAAATGAGTAGATTATTTGTTACCTGTTCCCTAAATAGTATAACATGAATAGATAAAAACACCCAAAGTATTAAAGTTGTGCTTCTTTACCAAAAATATCTATTTTTATATCTCTAAAATTTCTTGGTTCTTTATGATTTTACACGGTTTTGTATCTTAGCTAAAAAATTAGCTAATGAATTAGCTAATAAATAGACTTGAAATAATAAGTAGCTCACCAAAAAACGATTTTACTGTAAAAATAATTTTGAACTCCAAAAGACACATCAGTATCAATCCAGAGGTTTCGGGACACAAAAGTTATTTTATTTCACTCTTTTATGAATTTCTTTTGTGATTCAAATAATATAATTTTTATACGTTTAATTTTTTACAGAAAAGCTATTAACCAAGGCTATGCTCACATTTCAAAAAAATGGTCTTTTGTATTCAAGAAATGAAGCATTAAAATGTCACAAATTAAGTCATATCGGAGTTCCAATCCCATTGTTCTCTTGCACGTTCTACTTTCGTTTTTTCAAACACATCTCTTTGCAAAAAATATTCTTTATCCGCTTCATCATCTTCATCCCAATCATCATATTTTTGTTCAGGTTCTATTTCTGATTTTACTACAAATGCCACAAAAATACCAACTAATGCACCATACAAATGACTTTCCCATGAAATCCCCTCTTGATTAGGAACGATTCCGACAAACATTCCACTATATAAAACAGTCACAATCATAGATAATACAATTGAACGAATATCTTTTACAAAAACGCCCGACCAAAATACAAACGCTACCAAACCATATACAACTCCACTTGCACCAATGTGATAGACTTCCCTCGCAAATCCCCAAACCGCCAAACCTGTCAAAATATAAATTAAAGCAATAGATTTGATTGCAATATCTTTATAAAAATAGGTTATCATCCAACTTAGAAATATAAACGGTATTGTGTTCGAGGTTAAATGTTGAAAATCTCCATGTATAAAAGGTGCAGTAATCACACCAATTAATCCTGAAAAATGTTTTGGATAAATTCCCAAATAAAACCAATCGTAACCACCAACAGCACTAATGATATGAATTGTCCACATCAGGATTGCTCCAAACAAAGGTAGAATTAAACTGTCCAAAAAGTTCGGACGATTAGAAGTTGTCTGAATCATTTTTAATATCTTTTCGTAAGAAAATGTAACTCAATAATATTTATTATTTGATTTATAGTGTCACATTATATTAATTTATTGTTTTAAAAATATGTAAATGATTACTATGTAAATCATTAGTGCTATTGTGACAGTTAAATATTGTTTAAATTACTGTTCTTTATGGTCACAATATAAGTAGTGTCACAATGTGAAATAATAAAAAAATTATACAACCTTTAGTTGGAAGTGTCACCGAGTTGTGTCTGCATATTATTTTTTTGTCTAAAAAAAGTAATATTTTTTGTCTAAATCATTATCACCAATTAGTAATATTATAACTGATTAAATTCATTTATAATAATTACCTACATGTCTAAATTATGAAATTAAAATTTACTATTCTTGTTATTAGTGGATTTTTGTTCACTTTTTGCCGACCGACAAGGCATATAGAACAAAATTCTGCAGCAAACTTAAAAAAAACGATCTTTCTTGATAAAGAAGCTGCCCAAAAAGCTATAACAACTGATCAAGCTGAAGGTTTTTTTGAAAAGATACAATTGTTGGATATACAAGTCCAAATGAAAAATAATACTATTAATCATGAGGACGCAAAAAATGCTTATCGTGCTTATTTACGAGCAAGTGTTGAAGAATTTACGGATGAAGAAGAAATAAAAATTCGATTTGCTTTGCGTCGTATTCAACAAATGTGTGATGAAATTTCTATGGATATTTTTCCACAAGAGTTGAAGCTGGTAAAAACAAATATGAATCATTATGGTGCGTCTGTTTTTTATTCTCGTGAAAATACGATTATTATTCCTAAAAATGTGTTACGTCGTGATTTGAATACCGATTTTATAAAATCGATGCTTCGAGAAATATTTCATATTTATACACGATATAATTATTGGAAGAGAATGGAGTTGTATAAAAAAATAGGATTTGAACCCATTCAAAATTTGGATATTCCAATAAGTCTAAAAAATAAAATATTAACAAACCCTGATGGTGTAGAACCTTGTGTGATACATAATTTGTCAGATAGAAATAATGACAATTTTTCGGCTGTTCCCATTATTACTGTGAAACATAAAAATTTGCAAAGAAGCCTTTCTTTTTATTCAAATATTGAGTTCTCATTATATAAAATCGAAGGAAATAAAATTTATATGAATGAAGATGGTACTTCTACAATAGATATAGAAAATATAGAAAATTTTTATGAACAAATCGGTACAAACACAAACTACATTATTCATCCAAATGAGATATTAGCAGATAATTTTGCGATGTTAGTTTTGTGGAAAAGCGATTATACAACTATTTCTGAATTAGGAATTGAAGTTCATGGCAAATCATTATTATTAGCAATCGAAGAAGTCTTGAAAATGAAAACTATTTAAAAATAAGGAATGATGAAAAAGTAAATTAACATTTCTCATCATTCCTAACCTGGCAAAGCCAGTACCTTAGTTTCGAGTTGCAGGCATCAGATTGATACTTTTTAAAAATTCATTAAACAAAATTCTTTTATACTTTTCAAAATCTGTCGTTAGTTCGTCAAACTCGCAACCCGCATCATAATTTATCATTTCATCTTATAACGATTTTTATCACTTTTATAAAATAATTGACTATCAGTATTATAAATATTTGAATAATTTTAAATTGAATATAGTTTTCTTATTTGCAATATTTCGGTATGCTTTCTGTAAAGTTTATATATGAAATAATTTTAATGCAAAAGAAAAAACATGAATCATCAATACAAATTATTATTGTTTTTAGGAATTATTATATTTTTACAAAGTTGTCAAGAAGAAGAACCAATTGTTTCAGAAGATGAGTTTTTAGATATAAAAATGGAAGTTAATATAAAGCGATCTGCTGGTGTAGAATCGCTTGATTTTTTTAGAATGCCAGATAGCGAAAATTTAGATGCTATTCCACAAGATCCACAAAATCCATTGAGTCATTATAAAGTTGCATTAGGAAAATTGATGTATCATGAAACAGGTTTAGCCGTAAATCCTACAAAAGCGATGAGTGTCGGAAATTATTCCTGTGCCAGTTGTCATTTTGCATCAGCTGGTTTTCAAAGTGGATTGAGACAAGGAATTGGTGAAGGTGGTTCTGGTTTTGGAATAAAAGGAGAAGGAAGAACACCAAATCCGAGTTATATGCTCAATGAGTTAGATATTCAACCGATTCGTACACCGACTGCAATGAATGGTGCATTTCAAAAAAATATGCTTTGGAATGGTCAGTTTGGGGCAACAGGTATGAATGTAGGAACACAGGCTCAATGGACAGCAGGAACACCAATTGAAACAAACTATTTAGGATATGAAGGTTTAGAAATTCAAGCCATTGCTGGTTTAGGTGTTCATCGTATGGAAGTCGATACTTCTTTAATTAATAATGAAGAATATAAACAAATGTTTGATCAAGCATTTCCTAATTTTGCAGAAAGCGAACGATATACAAAAGAAACCGTAGGTTTAGCGATTGCAGCTTACGAACGCACTGTTTTATCAAATCAAGCACCTTTTCAGCGTTGGTTGCAAGGTGAAAAAACAGCTTTGACAAAGGAACAAAAAGAAGGTGCGGTTGTATTTTTCGGAAAAGGTGGTTGTGGCGATTGTCACACTGGTCCGGCTTTGAATAGTATGGCTTTTTATGCTTATGGAATGAAAGATTTGAGCGGTTCAGGTACTTTCAATGTTAATCCGAATGATGCTGCTCACAAAGGTCGTGGCGGATTTACAAAAAATCCAAATGATAATTATAAATTTAAAGTACCACAATTATATAATTTGAAAGATTCACCACATTATGGTCATGGTTCATCGTTTAACTCTATTCGTGATGTTGTGATGTATAAAAATAGTGGTGTGAAAGAAAATGCTACTGTTCCAGATTTTCAGTTGGCGAACGAATTTCAACCTTTAAATCTAACAGATTCAGAAATTGATGCATTGATTGATTTTCTTGAAAATGCTCTATATGATCCAAATTTAATGCGTTATCAACCTGATCATGTTTATTCAGGAAACTGTATTCCGATGAATGATCCGCAAAGTAAAACAGATTTAGGTTGTAATTAGAAGGTCAAGTTTATATTTTAATTAAATAATATATGGCAATCGTGGATTCATTTTTACGATTGCCATATAGATTTTAATTTTATTTCTCCAAAATAACCTTAACAGCTTTTTCCAATAATTCATCACGACCAGCTTTTATACCGTCAATCGTTGGCTGAACTTCAATATCTGGCACAATTCCGATGTGTTGAGTTTCTGTTCCATCAGGATAATAAACACCGATTCCGCTAATTCCAGTACGAATTCCGCCAGGTAAAGAAAAACCTGAAATATTGCCATCAGCAGCAGCAGTTGTACTTCCGATAACAGTTGTATTTGGTGCAGCACGAAACGCCATTGTCGTATATTCCGCTTGACTTTGCGAAACGGCATTAATTAATACAATGACTTTTCCTTTGTAATAATCAGGATTATCATCACCAACTTTTAACGGTTCTCCCATTGTAAATAAACCAGGATTGTTGATATGACCAGAAGTGAATTTTACGAACTCGGTCGCTTTCGGAACTAAGTGTTTGCCTAATGTAAATACCATAAATTCAGATGGATAACTACGAATATCAATCACAATACCTTTGGTGTTTTTGAACTCTTCCATCATCTTATCAATATTTGTTCCTTTGATATGACCTAAATTGATGTAACCAATATTATTGTCCATCAACTCATAATTTTTATACTTTGGGTTGCCTCGAAACATTCGGTAAACGTTGACAATACTTCCATCGTAAGTTTCTAATTTCTTCGTAAAACGCTGACCATTTCTATCAATTTCTACTTCAATAATCTGTTCAGAAGTTCGTAACAAATCACGCCCAATATCTCGCAATTGTGTTGGATAATTTGAAGCTGGCGTATATTTCAAGCGTTGTTGAATCAAATTTTCAATCGAAACACCATTCACTTTTGTAATCACATCACCGATTTGTAGCTTTGTTCGTCGAGATAAAGAATCATTATAAAAGCCAATAATTACAGCTTTATTTTCTACAAATTGCACTTCTGGAATGCCATAATATTCTCCAAAATGAGTATCTAAAACCTTATTTTTCCCCCAAACCGAAGCGTGTGTATCATGCACACGAGCGATGATTTCTAATACTAATAAATTATATTCTAATTCATTTTTTGCTTTCGCAAATTTAGGAACAAACTCTTCCAAAACCGCTTTCCAATCTTCTTTAATTAAGTGTTTGTAAGGAAAATAATATTGAATAATATTCCAATAACGGTACAACGCTAACAATCGAAAACCATCGTCAGGATAAGTGATTTCCATATATGGACTTTCATGCTTAAACTTAGGATTACCAACATACGGAGCCATTCCGATATAATAATTATCATCTTGATTCCTATTTTTTTTAATGTATTCTAATTCATCAATTAGTTGTGGTGAAAACAAATTATCATCTTTTATCCAAGCCAAATCAGGTTGTAATTTTGCATTCGGAGAACGAGTTTTAGCGAGTTTCATATCTTTTACTTCGCCATAAGATTTTATCCATTTTGAAATAATTTTACTGCGTTTTTTAGTATTTGAAGCTGCAACAACTTTCGGCATTATTCGGAACAATTCATAATCGACATTGTAATCACCCGAAGCAAAAGCAGGATGATGATATTTCAAAAATCCCCAAACCAAACCTAAAACCTTTAAATTTTCTATCTTTTGAGGTGTCAACTCACCAATAACGACTTTTGAACCGTTATCAAATTCTTTATCTTCCAATGCAGCGGGAAGCGGTTTCTTTTTGGCTTTCGCCAAAGGCGTTTCATCTATAAAAACTTCCAAAGCATCTGCCCAAATCGTGCCTTCTCCATCCATAATTGCACCGAAATGAATCTTATGAGCTTGACCACTCAACGGCAAAGTAATCTCAAATTGTTTCCAATCAAAAGTTCCTTTTACATCTGCTTCGCCCATATTTTCAAACTCCAACGCTCGTCCATCTTCATTATCAATACGCAACCAAATTCCAGCCATTGCATCTTCACCTTTTACATTATCGGCTTTCAGATAACCTTTCAATGTAATTGATTTGCCTTCATAAATCGCAGGAATAACATAATTAATTGCTCCAAAAGTGGAGTTTTCAATATCATCAGTTAAAGATATTTTTATTGAATGATTGCCTTGATATTTGGTTTCGGTATCAATAATAGCTTCGTAACCTTTTGCACCAAATCGCTGAAAAGTCATGTCCCAATCTTTGGGATTATTGTTGTCATCTAATATTTCAAAATCAAGATTAAATTGTGCTGAAGTCAATATTGGTAAACAAAGCAAAAGAATAAGTAAGGATTTCATAAAAGTTGTTTTATTTGGTAATCCACAGGTACAACCTGTAGTTACTCAAATTGAACTCTTCCAGAGTTACAACCTTCGAAAGGTTGAATTTAAATAACCATAGATTGTACCTATGAAATGTCTTAATTACCTATTAATAAGGTTATCGTTCAAATAATGCAAAATGTGAAAAATGTTACACAAATAGCACAAATATTTTTGTCTGTGCTACTCATTAATAAACCGCCAATTTTCCACTCATTGCACCGTTTTCACTATTTACTTTATAAAAATAAATACCTTTTGGTAAGTCCGAAATTGGTATTTCGTGTCGATTTGTGTTGATATTTTG
Organism: Saprospiraceae bacterium; assembly: GCA_045106825.1. Classification (GTDB taxonomy): domain Bacteria; phylum Bacteroidota; class Bacteroidia; order Chitinophagales; family Saprospiraceae; genus CAWVWD01. Next base: position 22,848 of record JBGCFH010000110.1, read on the forward strand.
AACTTGATTAACGACTTGTCCATTGACATTAAATAAGGTAAAATCAGTCGGTTGAGCTTGTTTTGATTCAATGATAATATGATTTGTAGCGTACCAAACAGCATAATTTTTCTGTTCTTCAATATTTTCAGTATTGGAAACGCCATCTAAGTCAGAAACCGTCAAACCATTCACTTCAACAACGCTAATACTGTCAAAACTACCACCAAAATAGGCTTTATCCTGAAATGTTGTTGCCGCTTTAACCGAACTACTTATAACGCCTACACCATAGACATTAACCATATTTCCAAGATGACTAACACCTAATATTCCTTGTCCATGAGTTCCAACGAAAGGAAGATGTGTTACTCCTCCAACTGTATAAATTTTACCATTATGTTCAATAAAATCATGAATTTTAAAATCATCGTAACCACCTAAACTGTAAGTATAAGACCAAATGCCAGCAGACAAAACAGAAAGAATACTGGAAGCGTTACTCACCAAACTTCCAATGTACAAATTACCATTAATGTATCGAATCGAATTGACAATACCATTTGGAGTATTGAAACCAGAAACCCATTCGCCAGTATAATTCCAATATGCAAAAAACGATGTATTGAATGTATTAAAATTAGGATTCATAACATTTGGAGCAACATTCATAAATTCGCCACCAATCGCAATCATATTATTCACAATTTCCAAATCATAAACAGGTGCATCAACCGAAAAACCATCTGGAATAACTTGATAACTACCACCAATAATCGCTCTTCCATCCGTTGACCATTGTTGAGTTCCTAACTCATAATAAGCTAAATATGACATATCTACATTGTTGATTTTCTGAAAATCGCCACCAATATATAATTTTGTCCACAGGATTTCAATCGCATAAACTGTTCCTTGCATATCGCCATTTTGTAATGCTGTCCAAGTCGTTCCGTCCCAAACGGCAACATTTGTAGGCGTTTGATTAATACTAAAATCTCCAACAACATACAAATCGCCATTGTGATATTTCATATCGTGAACACTTCCCGAAATACCGCCAATTGCTTGAAAATTCGTTCCGTCAAAAGAAGCAACAGAAGCCGAAGCGATTCCGTCAATTGTCGTAAAATTTCCGCCAATAAATAAGGTGTTTTCATCGTCGGATTTTTCAAAACATAAAACTTCACCATCAACTCCATTTCCAATAGCAGAAAATTCATATACTGGCCCATAACCAGGCTGAATCAACGCCAATTCATCAACCGTAAAACCATTGGCTTTCGCCCAAATTTCGATTTGTGAATATTTCGTCAATTCGTGAATATAAGCGTAATTGTCGTTTTTACGAATCGTAGCGATTAACTCGTTTTGTCCATCTTGTTGCAACAAATAACCGACGGCACAATGCACCTCAAAATTATCAACAAAGTAAGGTTGACGCTTTGTGTGATAATGATTTGTTGGAAAAATGGCAGCTTCATAATACGATTTTAAAACCGCTAAATGTTTTTGGCGATTTTCAGTTTGTATTTTGTTCAAATGTGTTGTAGAACGACTCGACAATAACCGATAAACGAACTGCAAATGTGTTTGGATTCGTTGGTTATCATTGTTGAAACCTACCATTTGACGAAAGTCAAAAATACTCAAATCATATTGATATTTCCATTGTTGATTGACTTCCGTCAAATGGTCAAATAGTGCTTTTTCGGTAGAATGATGTAGTGATTCAGCTTGTGTAGGAATTGAAAAAAGTATTGCGAAAAGCAATATAATGTGATTAAAGAATTTCATAATTGTAAATTTTGAAAATGAAAAAAAATAATAAAAAACTTCATTTTCCTATTTCCTTATTTGTCGGATGCTTCCAAATATAAATAACTTATTGATATTCTGCAAGTTTAAATAAGCTATTAAGCCACATTTTATACCGAAAAATCATTTAAAACCCAAATAACAAAAACCTTAAAAAATTATTTTCAAAACAATCAAATAATCAAAAATGTACTATTCAAAATATTGATAATCAGTTAATTATAAAATAAAAAACATTGTTTATTCAAAATAATAGATTTACCTTTGTGAAAGATTTAAGTAGATAAATTTAGGAGTCGGACGCTTTTAAAGCGTCCGACTCCTTTAACAAACAAAAAGAGATGACAATACTTTGTGTTTCAAGTTATTTTAAAGGTTCAAAATTTATGACTGCCGCAAAGGCAGAAGGTGCAACCGTTTATTTGTTGACATCAATTAGTTTGAAAGATGAACCTTGGCCAAAAGAGGCGATTGATGAGATGTTTTATGTTCAAGAGGCAAATGATGAACCTTGGAACATGACAAACGTAATCAAAGGTTTAGCACATACTTTTCGTTCCAAAAAAGTAGATAGAATCGTTGCTTTAGATGATTTTGATGTAGAACGTGCGGCACAATTACGTGAGGAATTTAGAATACCAGGAATGGGACAAACGACGGCTCGATATTTTCGTGATAAGTTAGCAATGCGAGTGAAAGCAGCAGATTCAGGAATCAAAGTTCCTGCTTTTTCGGCTTTGTTCAATGATGCTGAAGTTCACGAATACACTCAAAATGTTCCTGCTCCTTGGTTAGTAAAACCTCGTTCAGAAGCATCTGCAACTGGTATCAAGAAGATTCATTCAGCAGATGAATTGTGGCAACACTTAGGAACTTTAGGCGATAGAAGACACGAATATTTGGTAGAAAAATTTGAGCCAGGAGATGTTTATCATGTTGATTCTTTGTCACAAGATGGCGAATTGATTTTCTCACGAGTTTCTCAATACTTGAATACACCTTTTGAAGTGGCTCACGGCGGCGGAATTTTCCGTTCGCATATTTGCGAATTTGGTGGCGAAGATGACAAAGCTTTGCGTACAATGACAAACGATGTCATGACGGCTTTCGGAATGGTTTTCAGTGCTTCTCACACTGAATTTATAAAATCTCACTCGACTGGAGAATTTTATTTCTTAGAAACTTCTTCAAGAGTTGGAGGAGCTCATTTGGCAGAAATGGTCGAATATTCTTCTGGTATTTCACTTTGGGCAGAATGGGCAAAATTGGAAATCGCTCAATTTGAAGATAAAAAATATACTTTGCCAACAATCAAAAACGATTATGCAGGAATCGTTGTGTCGTTGATTCGTGATTATCGTGCGGATTACTCATCATTTAATGATAGCGAAATTTGTTGGACAATGGAAAAAGATTATCACATCGGAATTATAATTAATTCGGATAGTCGTCAACGAATTTTAGGATTATTAGACAATTATGCGAAGCGAATTTTTGAAGGTTCACACGCTTCTGCACCTTCAAAATAATTAAAAATTAAAATATAATTTTGATTTAAAACCGTTATTCTTTGTAGAATAGCGGTTTTTTATTGAAAATATTTTCTTATATTTAGTCGTTCATTATGTATAATTCATCGCTGAGAAATCGGGACAAGTTCATTTCACATCAATCGCAATAAATACGACTAAATTAGCTACACAATTCGCTGTTATTTTAACCATCGGAATTGCTGCATTATATTTTTCAAGAGGAATTCAAAAAGAGGAATTAGCCAGCCATTCTCGGTTTAAAAAATTTTATAATGCGTTTTATAAAGAATTGATGCTTTTAATGACTTTTTTGCTTAAATAAGAACATTCGACAGGCGATTTTAAATCGAATGTCGTCAACTTAAGCGATTGAACTTTTCTTCA
>JBGCFH010000111.1:0-11742 GCA_045106825.1 Saprospiraceae bacterium
ATACATTCTTCGCTGCTTCTTTTTCCCTTATTTTCCACTTCAAATTTGGTTACTTATCCCGATAAACGCCCACTTTTGAAGCAAAAACTAAGAAAAAAATAATCTACCGAGAGAACGTACATTTATTTATTCATCAATCCTTAGTAATCAGTCACTAATCTATGGTATAGATTTGATAATTTTAATTAAAATTACAAAACATTTATCTTAACTTTGGAAATACTAAAAATGTTCCCAAACTACTAATCACGCTCAAAATTTCGAGATAAATAATCACTAAAAATGCAGGTACTACGAACTCCAGATAAATACTTTGAAGAATTAACCGATTTTCCTTACGAACCGAACTATATCGAAATCAACGATTTGCGAATGCACTATTTAGATGAAGGCGAAGGCGAAGTTGTTTTGTGTATGCACGGCGAACCTTCCTGGTCGTATTTATATCGTAAATTTATTCCGATATTATCGCCACACTTTCGTGTAATCGCACCGGATTTAATCGGTTTTGGTCGCTCAGACAAATTACCTCGTATCCAAAATTATTCTTTTGAAATGCACTTTGATCAAGTTTGTAAATTTATAGAAAAAATGGATTTGACAGGTATTACTTTAGTTGTTCAAGATTGGGGCGGATTGTTAGGTTTGAGTGCGTTAGGCAAAATGCCCGAACGATTTGCAAGAGTTGTTGTGATGAATACTTTTTTACCAATCGGTGATAGAAAAATGCCGAAAGCATTTACTGCTTGGCGAACATTTGCGAAATCAATGCCTGGTTTACCTGTCGGAACAGTAATGAAAATGGGAACATATCAAAAACTATCTTCCGAAGCAAAAAAAGGATATCAAGCTCCTTTTCCATCTAATAAGTATAAAGCTGGTGCAAAGATTTTTCCAGAGTTAGTACCAATTAAAGAAACTGATGCTGGTGTTCCAGAAATAAAAATGGCTCGAAAAGTATTAAGCGAATGGCAAAAACCTGCCTTCGTACTATTTTCTGATAAAGATCCAATTATGAGCGGAGCAGCGAAGTTTTTTAAAAAACTGATTCCAAGTGCTGTTGATCAACCCGAAACTATTATCAAAGATGCTGGTCATTTTCTTCAAGAAGATAAAGGCGAGGAAATTGCAACCGAAATTAAAAAGTTCATTGAACGTACACAGTTGATTGTTTGATTGATGTAATAATGGATAATTGTTCTAAGCAATTATCCATCATCATCAACGCTCTTAATTTCTATTTATTCCAAAACGAACACCTAAATTTACATAAGTAAATCGTCCTTGAAATGAAAAATCACGTCCATTAATCGCATATTGAATTGGTTGCACAGACATATCTTGAACTGGCATATAAACATCTGTAAACAAACCAGTTGTACGACCTTTTTTTGTAATTTTATTTAATGCTAATCCTAAAGTTAATCCACCATATGTTGTCATTCCTTGAGGATTTGTATAACTCACGCCCCAACTATAAGATGTATTTTTATAGAGATCATCATCGAACTCTTCTATCATATACGATTTCTCAACACCACTAAAAAAATTGAATGCTACAAATCCACCAAATTTAGGGGACAAGATTAGGTTTTTAATAGGAATGTCATAAGTGAAACCTAACTCTAATTCTCCACTCCAAAATAAATTAAAATAGCCTTCTCGAAGTACGCCTTCATTGTCCAAATTAGTAGACAACTCAAAACGTTGTTGTTTCGGTAAAATATTAACTTGACTATACCATCTTAATTTATCATTCATTGCAATCGGTGCAGATAACTGAAAATGAAAATGCGGTAATACGTAACTATTAAATTCTATATCTTCAAATTCCGCTACATCATTATAAGAATGAGCTAATGCGCCAATACCTATTGAAGTTCTTATTTGTGCAAAAATAGAATTAACAAAAAGGGATAAGCATATGATTAACAGTATTTTACGAGTCATTATTTATAATTTCAGTTTAAGAATGTATTATAAAAAAGTATTGAAACATTAACGAAAAATAGTCCTAAAATGCTTCTTTTAAATAGGTTTAAAATTATAGTAATAGTGAATGATAATAAGATAGTTAAGTACCTGAGCAAAAATAATCACGTATTCTAACTTGTCTTTTTTTCGTTTTACTTCATCAAAAAATATTCATGTAGCCCGGCTATACTCACATTTTTTGACATCGTAAAACAAAAAAATCACTTCGTTATAATTACGTGCTTACTTCTGCTCAAGTACTTAAATAATATTTATCATAAAAAAGACAACGAATAATTCAAAATATGAATTATCCATTGTCTTTTATAAGAACTACTTGTCGTCTACCGTATCAAAAATCAATCTCGAAGTATCGGACAAGTCATACAATGCGAACCGCCTCTTGCTCTTGACAATTCACTTGATGGTAAAGCGATAATGGTATTTTCTACTTCGTCGGGTGTAATTTTTCCTTTCTTGAAATCTTTTAATAATTTTTCAGCAGAAATAACGTTATAGCCTTTTTCTTCAAAAGCTTCGGCTGTTTTATAATTCCTATCATAAGCCAAACCGACACCTTCTTTAATCATCACTAAATTACAACTGTCTGTCCATTGTTCTCTTTCGTCATAAGGTGATTCGCCGTTTCCGCTAAGGATAAATTCCATGTCAGGATTTATCTCGGCTTTTAAAAACTCCGCAACGGTAGAGTAGGTTGTCACTTCATCTGTTCCTTGACGATATACTTCAACATATGCCGCAACACCATCAATAACTAATGGTTTGAAAGCTGCAAAATGATTACTTTTGATATGTGTAAATACGGTATCAATGTGCATCCATGAACGTGCTTTGGTCAAGTTAATTTGAGCAACGTTTTTTACAATATCTTTTTTGAATAAAACATCTTTCAGTAACTTAATACCATGTGCTGTACTGCGTTCACTACAACCGATTAACAAATAATCTTTATTAATAATCATTACATCACCGCCTTCGACTGATACTTGTTCGCCTTTGCGAGAAGGTGGAAATAAATCAACCTCATTCAAGTTGATAACTTTTCCTTCTTTTTGCAAATCCGTAAACATTGGATGAGCCCAAAATATAAACCGTGTTAATAGATTTTCTCTTTGACGAGCTTCTTTAGCTGCTTTGGTAATCAATACATGATCGTTAATCGTTACGGCAATATCTCTTGTAAACAAAAAATTTGGTATTGGATCAAATAAAAAAGCATCTTCTTCTTCATAATAGCCAGTAATCAATACTTCTTTTAAGTCTTTAGAAGAGAGATTGAATAATAAATTGCGATCACGCTGTGGTAATTCTTCAAAATCGGAAATTTTATTAATAATAATAAAACGTTTTTCCATATCATATTCCAACGCTTCTTCCAGCAAATCTTCAACTTCCAGTACATTATCATCACCTAAAAACATCTTTAAAACATCAGTGAAAATCTGATGTTCTTCCAGCATTTTGGGTAAATAAACAATATCATCGAAGAGTAATTCCTCCGCTCTTTTTGGAGAGATTCTATCAATTCCTTCATCTGGACGATGAACGATTACTTTTCGTAATGTTCCAATTTCAGAAGATACATTTATCATTTGTATAGCATTTTTTTAGTAACACCAAGTTGTATTTGGTGAATAATAGTGATTTCAATTGCCAATTATTAATACATTAATCTACAATATTGATTTTCACTTCGTCAGTATAATATTCTATTTCTGCTTTTTGTTTGTAGTAACTATTGGTCGGCAACTCTACAATAGTTTTTCGTATCAAGTAAATGGTCGCTTCTCCTTTTACAAAGTTATAATATTGTAACTGAATCGGATCAACACTAAAGCCACTTCCTGCGGTTTCTCCGATTCGGTTAAGACTCGCACTTTGTCCATTCGCATCGGTTAATAAAATAATCATCGTTTCATTTTGAGAAGCGATTCTTGTACCATCCCAGTTTACTGTAAAACCCTTAGAAATACTAAGTTCACCTTCTTTGATATTAAAGCTTTTAATAGGTTCAGGTTTAAAAGTTGCTTCAATTGGTTGATAACCTGTATGATTTATAACAAAGTTAAATTCATCTGTTTTCGGAAATTCCTGATCAATACGCATTCTCCATGCTTTATCATTATTAATTTTACTATGCATCATGGTCTGATCTTGTAATGTTACGGATTCAATATTAGGCAACAACGTATCTTTCTCATGATAAATATAAGTTTCACCTGTAACAAAGTTCGACTTATCTGTTCTCAAATAATAGTTTATTAATAGCGTTTTATCATAATCTTCTGCAACAACTTCATTTGTTTTGTTATTGCAACTCACAAACGCTGAAATGATAAGTATGTAAAGTAGAATATTTTTCATTAGAATATTTGTATAGATTTGTAATGTGTATTTTATTAAATAACGCCAAAAATACAATTTGCTAAAGAGATATTTATACAAAAATGTATGAAGTGTTATAATAATCGAGTGAATCTTTATGTTTTGCCTAAATTTAATACAAATTGTCGAGTGACAACCTACATTCGTCTATCGTCTAATTTTTTGAAAAACGAATCTAATATAAATTTGTTTGATTTGTATTGAAGTTATTAAATTTGGAATTTTGTAGAAAATTATTTCTATTTATTAAACAAAAAATAACAATGATAAATTAAAGTCTTGTGTTTTATCAAAATCAATAATTTATCATTTAGAAAAATATTAAAATTATGTTAATGGGATTAATGGTTATTAGTGTTGTATTTGCAGGTATAGGCTGGTTAGTACAAAATCGATTAAAAAGTAAATTCAAAAAATACAGTCAAGTTGGTTTGTCCAATGGATTGAATGGTCGTGAAATCGCACAAAAAATGTTAGAGCATTATGGCATACATGATGTACAAATTGTTCAAGGTGAAGGAACATTAACGGATCATTACAATCCACAAACAAAAACAGTTAGTTTAAGTCCTGCAATTTATCAAGGTAGAAGTGTAATGGCAGCAGCAGTTGCGGCACATGAATGTGGTCATGCGGTTCAACATGCAGAATCATACAGTATGTTACAGTTGCGTTCGCAGTTAGTACCTTTGGTTCAGATTTCTTCTAACTTGCAGCAATATATTTTCATGTTCGGATTTGTTATGATTGGTATGCTAAATAGTCCAATTTTCTTATTGATTGCTATCGGATTATTTGGTGTGACAGCAGCATTTAGTTTAGTTACCTTACCTGTTGAATTTGATGCAAGTAATCGTGCAATGGCTTGGTTAGAGAACTCAGGAACAGCAAGAGGTGCAGAATATGATGGAGCAAAAGATGCTTTAAAATGGGCAGCAATGACTTATGTAACCGCTGCTTTAGCTGCTTTAACGCAGTTGTTATATTTGGTTTGGTTATTTATGGGAAGTCGTGATTAATTTTTATAAAATTGTTAAGTAGGTTTAGCTATTTATCACGAAAGACCTCAATTTACTTATGCTTAAATCTTATGAGTTCATAACTTAATTCAAAACAAAAAGGATGAAATCGTCTCAAGAAACTTGAGATAATTTCATCCTTTTTTAATACACTTCTATTGTAAAAATTATAACGTAATTTCTTTTGTCAACACTTCTTTAAATGTTCTGACTTCGATTGTATAACTTCCTTCTGACAACATACTCAAATCTAACTCATAAATAGCATCTTGTGGCAAATCATCAACAACATCCGTAAATTCAATTTCATCAGTTGCTGTCTTGATTCGAATATCACTTACGGTACTTTGTATAGATTCGAAATCAATCAATATTTTTTTATCAGTTGTACTTTCAAAAAGTACCCAAGATTCATTTGTTTCTTCTACAACAATAAAATTGTCTTCAATTGATGTTGAAATTGATATTTGGGCAGTTACTGTGAAAGTCATTGAAAACAATAAAAAAGCGAAAATAAGTCTAAGCTGCATCTGGTTATTAATTGATAGTTGAAAGATAGATTTTGCTTGTAGTTGAGGATAATTACTTGATTTTGTTTGTGTTATCTTCACGCAAAGCTAATATAATTATTATGAAAAACTATATTCATAAAATAAAGTTTAACTGCTTTTAACATTTCCAATTATCAGACCAACGTGTTATTTGTTACAATTTTTACCATTTATAATTGATTATTGATGCTCTTTTCTCAATAAATCATTTACTTTTTTAACTGGATTGAAAGTAATTAAAGGAACTTCTACAAAAATCGTGTTCCAATTTGCCATTGCACCATTCCATAATCCTGGTAATTCTTGTGCTAACAATTCTTTACCATCTTTAGATTTTTCGGTGATAAAGCCAGTTTGTGGATCACGAAATGCCAATAAATTAAATTTTTCTCCATCATGATCTGTCAAACTACACACTAAATCTACTGGATTAAAATGTGTTGCATTCATCATAATTGACTTTTGTGTTTCGTCTGATTGATTCACTTGCGAACTTTCAACGATTTGCAATGATGTAGAATTATCTGCATTTACAGCCCAAAAAGGGCCGCCACCAGGTTCGCCTTCATTCTTCACCATTCCACACACACGAATCGGTCGATTTAGTTTTTGTAACAATACTTCAACTTTTTCTGTTGCTGTTTTTTGATGAAAATCAGCTGGGAAAATCGTTGACAATTCATTTTCATAAAAACTAATTGCTGCATTGATGATTACTTCTGTCGGATTGTTAGAAAGGGCATTAACATAATGGAAAATTTGTCCACGATACTTTAATAAAATTCCGCCAATTACTTTTTTATAAGTGTAAGTATCCGCTTTCAAACTATCAGGAACAACATTATCGACATTCTTAATAAAAACAACATCTGCGTCTAATCTATTCAAATTTTCAATCAACGCACCGTGTCCTCCTGGACGAAAAAGAATCGAACCATCCGCTAATCGAAACGGCGTAAAGTCTTTATTCACAGCGATTGTATCTGTAAATGCTTCTTGTTCAGACAGCGAAATATGGTAAGTCGTATCGTAATCAGCTTCGTAAGTTGCTTGAGTTTTTTCGATTTTATCCAAAAATCTGCTACGATGATTTGGCGAAACAGTAAAGTGCAAATTAGCAGATTTGTCCGCTGCTTTTGCATAGTTTGCAGCTTCTACAAAGTGTTCCTCCAAAGGTGTTCGGTTTTCTGTACCGTAGTTATGAAATTGTAATAAACCTTTCGGCAAACTTCCGTAACTCAACCCTTTATCAGTCAATAAATATTCGACAATAGTCGCATATTTGGCTTCCGCCAATAAAGTATCAATATTTAATTTGTCATTCGCTAAAGCGTTTTTTAAATCATCATAAAACGCAAAATCGTTTAAAGAATGAATAAAATTGTACGGTGAATAGAAACTTTTATCTGCCTCAAAAGCTATTTTTGCAGCTTCTGAACCATCATAACTTTCCATAAATGCAAACAAATCTTTGAACATTCGACTTGCTGCACCTGAAGCAGGAACGAATTTACTCACCGTCAATTGACTGGCTTGTGCATCGTATAACTCAACGATTTGCTCGATTTCATCTTCATTTAGTCGGTGAATTCCATCACTGATTGTCGCTGCTTTTTTTAATTCAAATAAAGGAAAACCTTTTTTAAAATTATCAATTTGTTCCTTCAATTTTTCAAGCGTAATACCTTTAGATTGAACTTGTAACAAGTCTTTTTCAGTTAAATTCATTAGTAAAAAATTTGTTTTTTATCTTTTTTGTATAGAATTTTAAATCAGTCCGCAAGATACGACAAGCGATAGGTATAAATCAAGTTTTCGTTAGCAACGGTTAAAATATTTTTTCCATCTCCAAAAAAATCTGTTATTTCAAACCTTGTAGAACCTGCTAACGGAAAATCTTTTATTAAATTTAGATGATTATCTAATAAAAATATTTCGTTATTAATATTAGAAACCGTTCCAATATAGGCTTTTTCTTGATTCGATAATTGAAGTGAAAACAAATCATTTTGAGTAACCGACAGTTGAGTTTTGTATGCCTTTTTAAATTTGCCTGCATGATTGTAATGATTAATCTGCAAATCTCGCTCACTCAACAGGATATAATCTTTACGAATATCTCCAACGACATCAGCCAAACAAAATTTCACATCTTCGTTATTCCCGACACTCATATTTAGATTAAACTTTGTTCCTTGAAGATTAGCGACATAACCTTTTCCCTCAGAATCAACAGCGACAACTCGCTTATGTTTTCCACTAATATCATCAAAATTTATCTCTGAATTTATCTTTTCTCCATTAAGTTCTAAATCAGTTGGTACGATTCTTCTATCTCCATTTCGTTGAAAAACATGTACTAAACCTGAATCATTTAAGGTAACAATATAGTCTAAATCATCAATCAAAAAGTATTGAATCGGTTGCGAAACAATACCAACATTTTCTTGTGGACTCCAACCGTTTAGCGGTTCTCCATTTTTGAGAAATCCATAAATATTTCCATCGTTACAAGCGACAAAAATTCGATAATTTTTTTGTCCATCATAATCAAGCACTGTTAAACCATTTGTTGCATTTCCTCTCAATTTTCGTGGATAATTATCGACATTATTTTTGTTTCTATCTATCAAATGTATTTGGGAAGTTGTATTAAAAAGGTATTGTAATTTATTATTTTTATAAAAATCGACTTGATAAATATCCGATAATATTTTTCCATTTAACTGTTTTGTCCAAAGTATTTCACCATTTTTATTTAATAAATAGATTTTGAAATTACTATCCTGAACAAATATTTCGTTTTCGCCTGTATCATGATTTTTTACCACTTTCGGTGGAATAATCGCATCGCTTTCCAGTTCACTTCTCCAGACAACACTTGTCGGTTGTTTGCCTTTTTTATCAAATAATGCTTTGATTTTGACAACTTGCAAATCATTATAAGGTGTTAATTGAATACTTATTGGCTTTATTTTTTCAAAATACCGAAATTCTCTTGCCCAACTTTCTTTCAAGTTATCATCTAAAAATGCATTAATTAAATGAAAAGAATTAGCTAAATTAAAATATTGATTAATACTTGAAACTTGTGTATTGTTTATCTTAAACTCTTGATAATTAATATCTTGTGCTAATGTTTGTTCAAAATCTAATTGTTCAACAAAAGGTTTTAAAGCATCTGCACTATTAGCAAAAATAACATATTGCTCATTTATAATGGTATAATATGGATTTCGGATAGGTTTGAAATCGTTGCCAATAATTGGTGTAAACAAATCTTCATACAAAAAACCTTGCAATGTATGTGGTGGAAAATCAACTTGTGGCAACGCACCATTTTCATCACTCAATTCGGCTAATGTAATTGTTGCCAGTTCATAATTTTTAATTTCAGCTATCCAAAATTGATGATTTTGATATTCCGTTGTTGTTGGTTCTGTGATAACATAAGTCAAACTTTCGCCCATCCAACTCAAAAAATATTTTTCAAAATCCGTCTCTTTATTCTTTTTATTTTTTACAAATTGTCGAAAATCTTCGCTGCCCAAACTAAACGTAAAAGCGGTATTTTCAGGCAACATTTTATCAATAGTAATATTATCAACTAAGGTTTCCTTTTTTAAAGTTTTGAAAAATTTATTCGTTGTATTCGGAACAAAATAACCATTCAAATCAAGTCCTTTATCCAAAAACTCAATATCCAAACCAATCCAATTTCCCCAACTTGACATTTTAGGAATAACATCAACATAAGCTTTATTTGTAAAATTTGTCAAAAAAACTGGAAGCGTTTCAAAGTTGATGTAAGTAGAAAAATCCGCATTATTACCAGTTTTACTCCTTACTTTCAAAAAATCATGTTGTCGGCTTATATTGCCTTTTGGTTTTACTAATTCAGCCAATGCTTTTTCAATTAAAATATTACTTCTTGACAAAAGTAATATTTCATTAGCAATACACATTGAAACTTTCTCGAAAGTCGAAAACTCAAATTCGTAAACTGTAAATCCTTCAAATACATAATTAGAATAAACATTATCCGCCGCTAACCAAGCTTTATTAAATTCCTCAAAATCAACTTTGAGTTCAGGATGTTTAGCGATGTGCAAAAATTCTAAATTAGAAGAAGATTCTATTTGTGCAACCGTCAATAACTCGCCTTCGTGAACAATTTGACGATTATTTTCACTCTTATAAAATAACTTATCAAATAGCTTAATGTCTTTAGAAAACTGTTGCAACAAAGCCAATTGTTGAAGTTCTATTGTATAATTTTTGTTTTTTAGTTTTTTGCGAAGTGTACTTAATGAATTAAATTCTATAATAATCGAAGCGTCCGTAGGAACAACTTCAAATAAAGTCGTATTCGCATCTGTATATAATTCTCTACCAAATCTATTAGGCAAAATAAGCAATGCAATTACAATAATTGACAATACGATAAATATTATACCTTGTTTTTTCGTCATTAACTATCTGATTGTACGTTTTTTTAGTCTATTTTGTTTTTTTATCTAAACATCAGCAACATATATAAATTTAACGAATAAGATTCTAAATCAATAATAAAAAATTATTTTTTTTCCATCAAATGAACGTTCGTTTACCGTTTTGTTACACATTCACCATTTTTGCCAAAGAATCATTTAATTATTAGATTTATTGAATCAACGATTTTAGTTCTTTTGTTGTAGCGATTCGTGAAAAAGTAACAATATTTTGTAAGATATTGATGGAATATTTGCTTTCAAATGCAAAATTTAAACTATTTCAAAAACGTCTAATAGCTCAAATCTAATAGCAAAACGGTCTAATATCTCTATTGAACTCGACGCATTGTTTTCTCACAATGACAAGGAATAATCAGTGTTTCAGGATTATTTTTATGATAACTTCGGATATTGTTAACATTAGATTTGAAATCTTTCCACGAGTTAAAAAGCAAACGAACGATAAAATGAGGCATTTTATCTTGTTTATAGGTTTCCTCAACCCAACAAGCATCTGCAATCAAAAACACAACACCGTCATCTGTATTCAAAATTGCACCCATTTGACCAACTGCGTGTCCGTTCAAATCACACAATAAAATAGAACCATCATCAAATAAATCAACCAGTTTTCCTAAGTCTTTATCTATATAAGTTCCTTTATCAATGTCAATCAGTTGCAAACGACTTTCAAAATCATCTGGCAAAAAAGCAGGAACAAAACCATGTTTCATTGCACTAAAACCCGAAGTCCCTTTGATAGCATCATACGATTCTCGATTACATATAAATGTTGCATTTGGAAAATCTTTTAAACCTGCAATATGATCTGCATGAAAATGCGAAATGATAATATGTTTCACCTCATCAGGTTCGATTCCATCAGCTTTGAGTTGATGAATTACTTCCTCTTCTTTTTTTATTTCGACTTTCGTCAAATGCTGATATATTTTGTAAGGATACTTCGAGGTATAATCAAAAAACCGAGTCGCATATCCAGTATCGTACAAAATAACTCCATGTTTTGGATGTCGAATAACTCCAAAAGTTGCATAAAATTTAATGTCTTTACGTTCTGCACCTCTAATTGCATGATGCTGTGCTGCCCAGCAAAATCCCGCTGATTTTAATTCAAATTGTATCAAAAAAATATTATTTAATTAGACTTTATTCTAAAATAGTTTAGTAATGAATGGAAATTAAGATTTTATTGCTAATCGAGGCGACAAAAACGGAGTGTAGCCTTAGCTACATGAGTATTTTGTTAACAGCCTGTCCCGAAACCTCGTGGAAAGAGTA
>JBGCFH010000112.1:0-2324 GCA_045106825.1 Saprospiraceae bacterium
CTAGTTGTAATATAAAACACACCGCCATTATGTGTAGCTAAATTATCATTACAATCTAAATTAGTGATTATAATATTATTCGAACCAAATATATAAACACCGGCACCGTAAAGTATAGAGGTATTGTTATTAACCACGAAATTTTGAAATAAAATATCATTACAATTATGTAAATAAAATCCTGAACCAATTCGTGCATTATTATTATTACAAATAGTATTAAAAACAAATATATCCTGAGCTTCTTCAATACAAATTCCACCATTTGCAGTTGTTGTACTACCAATCGAATTACTATCAACTGTTATACTATCTAAATAAACGTTATTACAAAGCGTAGCATAAATTACACTTCCTTCTCCTGTGCCTGAAATTGTATTATGTTTTAATTCACAATTACTAAGTATGATATTGTGGCAAGTTTTTATACTTATGCCTCCTCCTTCACCTGAACTAATCGAGTTATTATTAATTTTTGAACCTAATATTCTAATATTTCGATTAGGGTCAGTATCAACGAAAATAGCTCCGCCTTCATCTTGTGCATAATTATCAATAAAAGAGCAGTTTTTAATTATTGGATTACCTGCAATTATTGTTATTCCACCACCTTTTCTATCATCGGCACTGCTACTATTCCCATATCCATCTCTTACTATAAACCCATCAAGAATAGCTGTAGAATCTGCAAAAAAGTCTGCTCTGACCACATGATAACTATTATCTGACGAGGTATTCAATACACCAATGTCACCACTTAAAACAGTTATATAATTATTCCAATCTCTCTGGTTTTTAGATATTTCTGTACCATCAAAACCACCTAAAAGTTTCACATTTTGCTTTAACTCAAATGATAAATTTCTATTTGAAGTAGTTGTCGGATAATAAGTACCTTCAGCTACCCAAATTTCATCACCAAAATTTGCTGCTGCAAGTGCATCTTGTAAATCTGTATAAGCATCTGCCCATGAAGTCCCATCATTATTTCCTGTTGCATCTTTATCTACTACAATAACATTATTCGGTAAGGACACAATAGAATAAGTAACATCTAAGGACTTTGCTAAATCTAATCGTCCACTTGATACCGAATACGATTGTAAATTTGCAAGTGTATCAACTCCAGCTAATAGTTTATTTTTAAGTTGATGTATCGTAAAGGTTGGAAATTCTGTTTTCATCAAAGCTAATGCTCCTGTCACAAAGGGTGCAGCGAAAGAAGTACCATTTACATTTCCATAAGTACTATTCAGTTTAGTCGTATAAATTGCTTCACCAGGAGCAAATAAATCTACTGTTGTTTG
Source organism: Saprospiraceae bacterium (assembly GCA_045106825.1). Classification (GTDB taxonomy): domain Bacteria; phylum Bacteroidota; class Bacteroidia; order Chitinophagales; family Saprospiraceae; genus CAWVWD01. Next base: position 1,308 of record JBGCFH010000112.1, read on the forward strand.
ACCATAATTAGAAAAGTTCGTTTTTAGGTCATTATCATCTGTTGCTCCTACCGTAATAATATTGTTTACATTGTATGCCGCAGGATAGAAACCATTAATATCATTATCATAAGCGATGTTACCTGCTGCTGCTACAAATAATTGCCCTGCTGTTTCTGTTCGTTGAATTGCTCTATAAATTGCATTACTAAAAATTGCTCCGCCCCATGAGTTGTTGGTAATATCAACACCCATGTTAATCGCATAATTTAAGGCTCTTACAATTCTTGAAGTTCGTGTTTTTCCATTCGCATCAAAGACTTTTAAAGCCATTACTTTCGCATCACATACGCCCGCTACTCCAATATTATTATCTCGTTCTGCTGTAATAATTCCTGCTACTGATGTACCATGTCCATTGTTATCTATTGGATTACCATTATTAAAGACAAAATTATAGCCATGATAATCATCTACATATCCATTATTATCATTATCAATTCCATCATTAGGTGTTTCATTATTATTAGTCCAAATATGATTAGCCAAATCAGGATGTAAATAATCAACTCCAGTATCTAATAAGCCGATAACAATAGAACTACTTGACGGAAATATATCCCATGCATCTGTTGCTTTTATGTCAGCATCAATTGTTCCGTTTGTTTGTCCTGTATTTCTTAATCCCCATTGTTGTATAAAATCAACATCATTAGGAATTAAATCTTGATAATCATACTCATAATTGGGTTCTACAAAAGTTACAAAAGGTTGTGTATTTCCGATATGAGTAATTATACTATTCAATCCTACTAACGTATTTCCTCCTATTATGACAATAGAATCTACTAATTCCCAAAGTTCTGTTTGAGTGTCTAATATTGTAGTAGAATTTGTTTGAAGTACATTCGCCAAATTAGCTTTTGTTGCACTACTTGTTGTATCCTCAAAACCCATAATAAGCTCATAAGGATTATAAGTTTGGTTTTGAACAAGGGACTGTTCATTAATTTTTTCTTTTACTTTTTTGTCTAATTG
>JBGCFH010000113.1:0-22524 GCA_045106825.1 Saprospiraceae bacterium
TCTTTATGATTTTACGTGGTTTTGAATATTTTGATGCTAAGTAACGGCCCCGAGTCCTCGGGGCTGCCGAAAATATCACAAACTCATACGGCAGCTAAAGCAGCCGCTACTGTAAACCACATAGAATCATAAAGAGCCAAAGTTATGTTATATAGCGAAATTTCGCAATGATTTAAATCAAATACGTCAAAAATTTAAACAAAAAAGTCATTATCTGATGAATTTATCATATAACGACTTTTAAAATTAATCAAAGCCTGAACATTGAAAATGGACGAACTTGTAATAAGTTAATTATTTTTAACCTTCGAGCTCATGGTATAACGAATATTCTTATAACTCTTCAAAACGGCTTTTGCAGAACCAACCGAAAGCGGTGATTCTATTTGAAGTGGAATCCGATTTTTGTCATCACTTGCCCAAATTGTCATGCCGCTTGTATCTGTAAATACTTCGCCACTGATAACTTCTGGCATAAGTTTTACCGTTTTGAATGTCCCTAAATTTTTAATGTACTTTGTCTCTTTACCTTTATAAGTTGCTGCTAAATTATACTTTTCTTTATCCAAAAATACACGTACAGGAATATCAGTTCCCTTTTTCATTTTGTTATAATCCTTATTCCGAACATAATAAACAATGGATAATACATCGTGAATGCAATTGTCAATATCATAAACTAACTTACGAGATTTCTCTTTAGTTTTGCCACGATAAGATCTGATTTCCATTTTATCAAAATCATACTTCATCATATCGTATAATTGATAGCCACCTTCTTGAACTTCTCTTACAGAAGTACGTGGCAGCATTGTTTCTTTATCAATCCAAACCTTAAACTCATCACGAACTTTAAAAAAGTAATCATATGAGCTATACGTTTTTCCTTTGGCATTGATATAATATTTATCTCCTTGATCAACGACTTTGAAAGTCACTTCTCCTGCGGCAATCCACACAAAATTCCAATTGTAATAAACTTTATACGTCAAGATTTCTCCACTTTTAAACGACGTATTATTAATAGCACAAAGTGCATCATCTTCTCCCGAATCGAGGAAAGTTGACGCACTTTGATTTGCCTTATTTAGAATATCTAATTTATTAGTATTTGTAGTAGCAATTATTCCAGAGTTCTGGATGTTTCTTGTTGATTGTGGTGCGAACGACGTTAATATAATAGTTAAAACTAATAATATCAATCCATTACGTATTGGTGTTTTCTTCATAGTCAAACGATTTTAAGATATTTGTACCCATCATTAATCCTACTCCGATTAACGATGGTAACAATACATTTAGTGTGAATAAGCCATAACTTGCGACTAAGATGGCGATTTCGTTTTGAGAAAACGCACCCCAAATTGCAATTGCAACTTCACCTCTTAAAATCAGACGTAAAAATGGTGGAACAGGTAACACTAATTGTATCGCATAATCTGCTAAAATCAATAAATACAACTGCATAAAGCCACCATAAATACCAAAAAACTGTAAAAAACAGTAATACTGAAATGAATATATTAAAAACTTAAAAGAAGCATGTAATAGAAGCGTCCAAAGTTCTTGTTTGTTAAAATTATTTAAAGTTTCTAAAGCAGCTTCATTTTTTTCATTGAATAAACCAATTTTTTTCAAAATTGGCTTAACCATATCTATATTAAAATAGATAAACCAAGTCAATGTAGCAATTGCTAAATAAAGCGATAAAATAATCCATAAAGCATAGCCTGCAATGTCAGAGTAAAAGAATAAATAATAAACGACACCTAAACCACCAATTGTAATAATTGCTAATTGTTGAGCTATATTTGCTACACCAGTTGCTAATATGACTTCCCATCTTTTCTTTGTATCTATAAATAACAAACGTCCACCATAATCACCGATTTGTCCCGGTGTCCAAAAGGATAAAGCTGTACCAGCTAATATGGATTTGATGATTTGTTTGTAAGTCGGCTGGACAATTCGAGAAATTGCCAACTGCCATTTCCATACTTCAACTTGATAAGTTAATGGCAATAATATCACAGCCAAGCCAAGCCAGAATAAATTACCATCTGAGAGTTGCAACTGAAAAGCTGACCACATTTCGGTAACGTTTTCTTTACCTAAGGTTTGTTGATAAAATGCCCAACTTGCACCAACAAGAATTAATGCTTTTAGGGTATAATTTGTCCAACGATTTTTTAATACTGTTTTCGCAACAGTCATAAATGTCTTTTGTTGTAATTGAGGGTGAATGCTGGTTTTCATGACAAAATTCTTTAAAAACTTTTAGATTAGCAATAACATGTCGTATAAAATGGTTGGCTCTCGTAGTGAAAATATTAGTGCTATTCACTTTTTTAATTATACAAATATATAAAATATTAACTAACAGTGATTAACAAAATCAATTTTTTTAAATATATTTAAAAAAAATGCAAGAAAATTACTCAACAATCAAGCGAAATCGAAAGTTGCAGCGGTTTTTCCGTTTTGTCGTCTTATATTTTTTACTATGGTTTGTGTTTCGATATGCGGTTGAAGCATTTCGAGGCAATTATATTTCAGCAGCTTTAGGTGATATTGTATGGACAGGCTTAATCTTTTCCGTAGTGTTAGGCATGTACTCATTATACAAAAAACAAGTGCTATACATTCATAAGAATGACAAAAGCGATGCCATAGAATGGCTCAATGCTAATAATTTTGAAATGACAAAACAAATTAATAACAAAACGTTACTATATATTCAACCTAAAAATAGTAGATTAGAACGCCATATAGAAGTAATAGTAAGAGATTTTGATAAATATATAGAGTTAGAATGTGACATAAAATTAAAAGATATTTTATCAAAAAAACTTCCGATTATATAAAATAATCATTAAAACAAGATTTTATGAAATCATTTTGACTTAAAAAGACCTTACGCTACATAAACGTAAGGTCTTTTTCAATTTATTCATGTGCTACAATAACTACTTTCTGCCATCATCTTCATCTTCTTCCTTGTTTTTACCTTTTTTCTTGATAGCATTCTTATTTTTGAATTGCCCACTTTTCCATGCACTAAAAAACTCGTTCCATGCCATCGGATTGAAAATATTCATTGGAGGAGTTTGTCCAATATGATAAAAGGCTTTAGATTGTTGACGCAAGTAATAGTCAGCATTCTCTCGTCCATCCATAGGTGTATTTTCACGAACAGCGGCTAATCGTTCTTCTGCAATATTCTCTTTTGCTTTTTCTGCCAAATCCGTTGTTACATCCATTGCCAAAAACTCTTGTTTAAAATTATTTCTATCTGGCCAAGGAAAAATCACTGTTTCAGGTAAATTAATCGTATCGCCAGATAATAATTGAATCATCGAGAAACGATTACTATTAATCGTATCTGGAATTATAAACGTTTTTGGTCTAAAACCAACTGCCGAAAAAACAACTTTATCGCCTTTACGAGCAACCAAAGAGAAAAAACCAGTGTAGTTCGCATAAGTTCCTCGTCCATCACTTTCAATCATTACGGTCGCAAATGGAACTGGCATCAATTCGCCTCCATTATCAGTCAAAATCATTCCTGAAAACTGAACGATTGTTGTATCATAATAATCTTTTGTCGCTTGTGCGAAAATCGTCGCACTTATCATTGTCAAACTTAATATTATAAAGAGTTGCTTCACTTGATATATTTTAAATTAGTTAATTTTCCTATTTCTAATTGATATTAAACAAACGCAATGAAAGTCAATACGCTGTTTGTCTAAAAATAGATGCTACGACAAAAATAACAATTCTTCTTTTGGAATTGTGTATTTTAAAAGTAACTTATCAGCACTTAGATTATAAAACAAGAATTAAGATAGATTGTTACAGTCTAACATACAAAACGAACGTTAAAATGCCACTAATACAAAATTCAACTTATCGAGTACCAAATTTCATTTTTAAAAATTGTCATATCAATACGATTTATCCGTCACAGATTCGGAAAGTCGAAGGTATTGATTATAAACGGGAACGCATCACGACACCAGATGATGATTTTATTGATTTGGATTGGCTACATGCTGATAATGAGAAAGTTGTCATTGTTTGTCATGGCTTAGAAGGTGGATCGGATAGGCAATATGTAAAAGGAATGGCAAAGTATTTTCATCAAAAAAAATGGTCAATTTGTGCTTATAATTATCGAGGTTGTAGCGGAGAACCGAATCGACAAATCAAAGCGTATCACAGTGGTGCAACGGATGATTTAGAATTGGTTATTCAACATATTTTGGATAAAAAGTATAAAACTATCATTTTAGTAGGATTTAGTTTAGGTGGAAATTTAGTATTAAAATATACAGGAGAAAACGGTCAAAACATCTATTCTGCCATCAAAAAAACGATTGCGTTATCTGTTCCTTGTCATTTAGAATCCAGTTCTGAAGTAATTCAACAGCCCAAAAATTGGATTTACATGAAACGTTTTGCAGTCAAATTGAGGAAAAAAGTAATTGCAAAAAAAGATTTGTTAATCAAACAAGGTTTTGATTACGAAGGCTTATTAAAAGCCAAAAAGTTTGAAGTTTTTGACGAATTATTCACGTCAAAAGCTCATGGATTTGATAGCCGAATTGATTATTATACCAAATGTAGTGCCGTTCAGTTTTTGCCAAATGTAACAATTCCAACATTATTAATCAATGCGAAAGATGATCCGTTTTTATCACAAGAATGTTTTCCAATTGATATTGCAAAAAAGCACGATTTATTTCATTTAGAAATGCCAGATTATGGCGGACATGTTGGATTTATGACTTTTAATAAAGAAAATGTTTTGTGGTCAGAAAAACGAACTTTTGAGTTTGTCAATGCTTAACTTGAAGCAAGATTTACGAAAGACTTTTGAAGTTTCGTAAATCTTGTTATTTGCCCATACATCGTAAGGTCAAATATGCCAAAAGTGGTTCATCGAAATTAGAAATACCGAATCGATTATTATTTAAATGAACGAAATCACGTAAAATTTGCTTCGCTTTCGTTGAATTATAATTGGAGTTTAAAATATCCGAAAAATACCCGACAACTGCTGGTTTCCAATGACTAAACTCATCATTATCAAACTTTTGTGTATGATGTTCTTGTAAAACATCATGGATTAACTCATTGAGAATTGCTTCTTGTTGTTGATAAATATTATTAAATTGTTGTTCGATTTTTTCTTTTGAAAATTGTGTATGATGTAAAGTATACTTTAACCAATTATCATAAATCGTTTGATAAATTTCAATTATAATTTTATTCGATTTTTCTATAGAATTATTCCTTTTTTCGCCTTTTGAAAAAGCACAAACCAGATGAAAATTCATTAATAAAGCAACAATTAACGCATTTTCATATTCTAAGTTCTCGTCTAAATATTGTAGTATAAATTTTGAAGATTTATTAAAAAAATAATAAATAGCAATACTAACTCCATAACGTTCGATTTCTTGTTGATAATCAATAAATTGAATGGAATTATCTGGATATTTTTCGTAAGGAATATTGGTATTTTTCGATGGATATTTTTCAAAAAAATGAGTAAAACAATTTATCATAATAGCTTTCATTTCTTCCATATTTGATTCATTGATACGAATCCTCAAACGAATATGTTGACCATCTTCATTGTAACGAATAAAAAACCAAATGCTGAACTTGTTTTTATACTTTTTTATAAATGGCTCAATCCCTTTTTTTAGTAAAAGATTCAAATTGTCACCATAAAAAAGATGAGCGGAAATATAGCTTTTTGGTCGATTTTTCATAAAGACAAACTTATAATAATAATTACAACTATCAAAAACAATATTTAATTATACAATTACGACTAAATCAAAATCTAATTTGTTTTATTATTAATAAATAAAAATTATATGCAATAATTAATAATTTATAAACAAATGACATTAGTTATTATCAAATTAACAATGAACTTTTGTATTTTTGCAAGTGTTAATATGATGATAATCAAGTATTTGTGAAACTTTAAAAAGTAAAGTTATGATTAGTTACGATGTCTTATCTAAAAATACCAGAGTTTGGATTTATCAAAGCGACAAGCCTTTCGCTCAGTCTGATGTTCCTGCAATCCGTGCAAAAATCCAAGAATTTACACAAAGTTGGGTAAGTCACTCAAATGAACTAAAAGCCTTCGGAGATTTATTTCATGATCGATTTATTGTATTAATGGTTGATGAATCAAACGCTTCTGCAAGCGGTTGCTCGATTGATGCATCTGTTCGTTTTGTTCAGCAATTAGGTCAAGCCTACAATATGGATATGTTTGACAGAATGAACTTTACTTACAAAACAGAAAATGGTATCAAATCAGCACATCGTGAAGAGTTCATTGAGTTATACAAAATGGGTTTGATTACAGACGAAACCGTTGTGTTCAATAATTTAGTAGCTACGAAAGAGGCTTTTGAAAAGAGTTGGGAAATTTCGTTAGGCGAAAGTTGGCACAAACAATTAATTGCAAACTAAGAATTTGCCCAAAAAGCAAAATGATGGGAGATATAAAATAAAGGTCAATCGGAAACGATTGACCTTTTATTTTAGGGTTGTCGAATCTTATTAAATCACGATAATTATCCATTAATTTGTTGGTAATTCTCTAAAATTCCCATTTTCACCAATAATAAAAAACTTCTTAATCACTTCTTGCTTCACTTGTGGCTTTACAGGTCGTTCAATCAAAAACTTCACTTGCAAATCGTAAGTAAATTGTACAACTGGTTCTAAAATCGAAGAATTCACAACAACGTCAAAACCTTTTGGCGTAATCGGATTGTAGTAATAAGAAGTCGGTTTTGCAGCACGTTTTGCGGTTTTTCCTTTGTCTAATGATGAGGACGAAAAGGCTTGATAAGTCGAATAACATTCTAATGGAAACGTAACATTTGAAGCATCCGTTGCTACATGATATTGTGTCGCTAAGTCGATTCCTAAATCTTTGTACATTGCTAATTTCTTTTTATAATTCGCAATTGCTTTTGCTCTCATTTGATCATAAACCGCTTCCATATCTTTGATAGAATAATCAACTTTTACTAAATCGTAGATTTCGTTTTGAGCAGCAGCTGTTACTATTTTGTCCAACATCGTAGATTTTGTATAACGAATATGAATGTTCTTTTTTAGCTCAAATCCTTTCGGTACTTCGATGAATTTTTTACTAAAAATCTTCTTTTCTTCTTCGTATTCAAAGATTGGAACAAGGCAAATAATATCGGTTTCCATTTCATTCGAAGGAACTCCTAAAGCCGTTAAAGCCGTTTTCAAACCATTGAGACGTTCGTTCATAAACTTGTCTGCATCAGCAGCAGTTTCTCCGACTTGCGTCAAATGAAAAACAGCCGTATAACTGTCTGCTTCTACATTCATCAAAACTCGGGAACGTAAAATTGTTGTGTAATCATTAAAAAATGTCGCATTTGCAGGTTGTTTATTTTGAACATTTTCACTGACTTGTAAGTTACCGTAAGTTGCATTCGCAGCAGCTGAACGATTATAATTTTGATTAGCATTTCCACGAACTTGTGCATAAGCATTTGAAAAACAAATACTTAAAATAAATATTAGCAATAAATTCTTGATTGACTTCATTGATTGATTTTATTTTTATTAAAATAATAGTGATTGTAAGTTACTCTATTTAAAGATGTATTGAAAATGTTTTTTGGTGTTTGAGAAGATTCCTTAACTTCGCTTATTCAATTAATTTACAAAATAAATTCAAGACCTTGACATACAAAGACATACAAGCTACTTTCAAAAAAAAGGATTTCGCACCAATTTATTTTTTACATGGTGACGAACCATTTTACATTGATGCGATTGCGAATTATATTGAAAATAATGTGTTGAGCGAAGACCAAAAAGCGTTCAATCAAACCGTTTTGTATGGCAAAGAAGGCAATCACTTACGAGTTTTAGATTCGGCAAGACGTTATCCGATAATGGCAGAAAAACAAGTCATTGTCATTAAGGAAGCTCAAGAAATGAAGGATTTGGTAAAACTTGAAAAGTACGTCAAACAACCAATGCCAACAACAATTTTGGTCATTGTTTACAAACATAAAAAATTCGATAAACGGACGAAATTTGCGAAAGCTCTAAAAGCCAGTAAAAATGCCATCGTTTTTGAATCCAAAAAATTATACGATAATAAAATTGCGGATTGGGCAAACGATTATCTGAAACAAAAAGGCTATACTTTAGCACCAAATGCTTCCGAGTTAGTTGTCGAATATTTGGGAACAAGCTTGTCGAAAATCTCGAATGAGTTAGATAAATTAATGATTAATTTGCCGAAAGGCACAAATGTCACGGCTCAACATATTCAAGAAAATATCGGTATTAGTAAAGATTACAACGTTTTTGAATTACAAAACGCCATCGGTTATCGTAAAATAGAAAAAGCCAACAGAATCCTAAATTACTTCAAAGCGAATCCAAAATCTGGCCCAATGGTTATGGTTGTTAGTTCACTTTTCAACTTCTTTAGCAAAGTTTATATTTTTCATTCTGTCAAGAATATGCACGATAATGATGTTGCGAAAGCATTAGGAATGCGTTCGTCTTATTTCCTAAAAGATTATCGTGTTGCTGGCAAAAATTTCAACAAACCGAAAACCGAACAAGTCATTAGTTTGCTACACGAATACGATATGAAGTCGAAAGGAGTGAATCGTGATAGCACAACAGATAGCGAGTTGATGAAAGAATTAATTTATCGTATTTTGCATTGATTTTCTTACGCAGATTGACGCAAATTCATCGCAGATTATTATTTGACGGAAGTCAAATATAGTTATAAAAAATCTGCGATAAATCAGCGTTTATCTGCGTGCTTTCACTAAGGTTCAACAATAATTTTCCCTTTCGTTTTTCGATTCATCATATCTTCCAGTGCTTGATTGGCTTCCGCCAAATGATAGACTTTATCAATGTGTGGCTTAAGTTTTCCTTGTGCGTACCATTGTATCAATTCCATCGTATTCGCCATATTTTGTTGTGGAAATTGCATGGCAAAACTTCCCCAAAAAACACCAACAATTTGGCAACCTTTTAACAATGGTAAATTCATTGGAATCTTCGCAATACCAGCAGGAAAACCAACAATCAGCAAACGTCCTTCCCAAGCAGTTGCTCTCAAAGCTGCTTCTGTATAATCTCCACCAACTGGATCATAAACAACATTTGCACCTTTGCCATTCGTCAATTCTTTGACACGCTTTTTGAGGTCTTCATTGGTATAATTAATCGTAAAATCCGCACCATATTTTTTGCATAAAGCTAATTTTTCGTTCGTTGAAGCCGCAGCAATCACCGTTGCACCAGCTAACTTTCCCAACTCAACAGCCGCCAAACCTACACCTCCAGAAGCTCCTAAAACCAATAAGATTTCACCAGCTTGTAACTTCGCTCGATTCTTCAAAGCATAATGCGATGTTCCATAAGCCATCATAAACGAAGCTGCAACTTTGTAATCCATCATCGGCGGCATTGGAAAAACGGAATTTGAAGGCAAAACAACTTCTTCTGCAAATCCACCAAACGGCACAATTCCGAAAACTTTATCACCGACTTTAAGATGTTTTACACCTTCACCGACTGCTTTCACAATTCCTGCGACATCACTTCCTGGCGAAAATGGTAAAGTCGGTTTGAATTGATACAAACCTTGTACCATCAACGTATCTGGAAAGTTGACGCTACACGCTTTTATTTCTATTAGCACTTCTTTTTTCTTAGGAACAGGCGACGATACTTCTTCCAAAATCATCGGTTGTCCTAACGCTTTGCATAACATGGCTTTCATGGTAAGTATGAAGTTTTAAGTATAAAGTATTTGACGAATGTACGAACCATTTTTATAAAATTATTAGAACTAAATCTTTCTAAGAACTTTTAGTTACAATTTATTATCAATAAAATCAAGTGCTGGCGTTAGGCTTCCTTCCTTTTTTAAGGGAAGGATTGAGGATGGGTTCAAAATCTAAATTCCCAACTGCAAACCATCATAAGCCAACGTAATATTCTCAGGCAACGTTTTTATCACATCTTCGTGCCTTCCCAAACGATGGCTCATGTGTGTAAAATACGTGATTTCAGGATTGATTTTTTGAGCTAAAGCAATCGCTTCATCAATCGTTAAGTGTGAAATATGTTGTTTTCGTTGTAACGCACCTAACACGAGGATTTTTGTACCTTTTACCTTTTCTAATTCTTTGTCTGTTATCGTTTTAATATCGGTCAAGTAGGTAAAATCATTAAAACGAAAACCGATAACTGGCAGTTTGTAATGCATCACTTCAATCGGAATAATGCGTTGTCCTGCGATTTCAAAAGGTTGTGATTTGTGAATTGGTAATAGATTAATTCGTGGAATACCAGGATAAGGATTGGATGCAAAGATATATGAAAATCGTTCTTTAATATTTTCAATTACCCGATTTTCAGCATAAACAGGCATATCTTTTCGATGCTTAAAATTAATTGGTCGCACATCATCAAGTCCAATAATATGATCATTGTGTTCATGTGTCATCAGTATCGCTTCGACATCTTGTACATTCTCTCTTAACATCTGTTGACGAAAATCAGGTCCAGTATCAATAACTATATTTTTTCCATTATCCAACGTCACCATAATTGCACAACGTAACCTGTTATCCCTTTTGTCTTTCGACAAACACGCATCACAATCACAACCGATGATTGGAATACCTTGCGATGTTCCTGTTCCTAAAAAAGTAACTTTCATTTTTTGTGTTTAAATATTCCAATGTTAAATTGAAGTTTTTAAATTTAAAAAAAAATATTGATAATCAAGCAATTTGGATTATCAATCGTCACTTTACGACTGTGTAATAGTATAACTTTTCTATTATAAAATTTACTTTTAAATGGTGCTTTTTTCTCTAATTCAAAATATTCGTTGATGGGATAAATCCGATTGTTGTTTCAATATTTGTCGGTTTGAATTGTCATATTTTGAAGAATTTATTTATACGAATATCGTTTTTTTGGTTGGTTTTTACAACTCTAATCACTCAAAGACGATAACTCGATATATTCTAAATCTAAAAATACATCTTTTAAGTGGGAAAAATCTTTATCGGTTGTAATGAGTTTTAGATCAAAATATGATTAATTTAAAGTTGCTAATAATTCCTCAATTGATTCTTCCCATTCTACTTCGGCAACCATTTTTGAAAGTTCTTCATAAGTAATGTTACTTATTTCTTGAGCATTCCGAATTTCTTCCAAAGTCACGCCTTTTTTAATTTCCGCAACAGGAATTTCTTTTCTTGGTTTTTCTATAACCGTTTCGATTTTTTCGACTGCTTCTTCGTTAGTTATTCCAACATCATACATTGCTGCTAATTTTTTCAAATCAGTAGTTTGCATGATTAAATTTATTAGATTATGTCGCATCATTATTATATCCATAAATATCTATTTTTTGAAGGTTTGCGAATATAGACTTAATGAAGTTAAGGGGAATTTGGTTTCGGTGAAAATTTTGAAAGAATATGAAATATATGATTGCTTAAATATCATTTTATTGCTCGATAAAAATTTTCCTCAATAGGTTTTCCAAAATAACTTTCAAATTTTTTAGCATAGTTTAGAATATTTCCGTCATATCCTATTGTACGTAAAATTAAAGCCCAATTTAAAAATAATAATCTTGATGAAAAATAATGAGTACGTTTATTTAACTCATTCGTAGAAAGAGATTTTTCTTTATTTTGTAAACTAAAATTACCATGCATTAAATCATTACGAATTTTTAAAGTTTCTAAATCTTCGTTGTTAAGAGGTATTCCTAAATCAATGAATGGTAATCTCAACTTATCTTCATTTTTTAAATGCTTTCGATTAATCGGTTGATTAATATTTCTTAATCGATTGATAATTTTATTTTTATCCACAAATTGATTTAAATTCTTTTCTGCATACTCTAAAATAGAATTGATAAATTCATCTTTGAAATTATTTTTTATTGGATAAATTAATTCCTCCGATTCTACTTGTAGGTAATTGGTTAATGATTCAAGAGCAACAGCAAGACTACTTGGCATTATATTTAAAGATGCGTTACAGGCTTCATTTATTAAACTAATTGTATATCTGAAATCGCTATCATTGTTCATTAATTCACAAAATCTATTTAGTTCAACAAGTGTAAGTCTTTTGATATTACTTTTTTCTTCTTCATTCAAATCCTCTTCTTTAATCATACATGTATATGGATTCGTACAAATAGGTGTATAATAATGCTGCCATTCATCTCTTAATATCATGAACTCTAATAATAAATCATCTTCAAAATTCTTATTATCTGAATATATACAATAAGATTTTCCACCTAAATTTAAACCTGTAATAAAGTCATACATTGTAAAAATTACGCTTCGTGCTTCAAAATAATCGTCTTGGCTAACAGGAGTTAAATTTTCGAGTATTATGTATGATTTATTATTCTTTTTATCCTTATAATGGTATATATCATATGAATTATTACCAACATTCACTCTAAGACATTTAAAAGCATACGTTGTGTTCTCTATATCATATTTAATAGTTTCACAAATAAAGCACAATTGTGGGAATGAAAATTTAGTTTCTAAAATCGTTCTAATGAAGTGTTTTTTTTGATTCTTAATTGTAACATTAGAAAAATGAGCAAATCTAATTACACATCGCATTAAACCTTTATTGTTCTTTATATCCAAATTGACTGAACGGTTACTAATATAAGCTTGTGATAATTTGTATTTTTGTTGTTCGTTTTTAAAATAGATTTCTTTCAAATCTTCTTCATCTAATACGTGAACATCATAAATCTCAATTGAAAAACCCTTTTTTTTATCATAAAACAACTTTCCATCAATGATTTTATCATCGTCACCTTCTTTGTATAAAACTATATCTTTAGACGATTTTAATATCTCAATTTCATTGAAAGTTTTTTCAAGGTATTTTTTATTTTCTATTGATATAGACTTTGAGTATCTCTTCATTGTATTTAGATTTATCAGATTTTAATGAAACAAACTATTATCTTCTTGCCTAATTAATCGAAATACAAAATTAATTCAATTCTACGCAATTATTTTGCGTAGTTTGATTTTAAAAGAAAAAAAATGTAAAATCAGGCAAAAGCGATTTCACATTTCATCATTCAATTTTTATTGAGCAACTAATTATTTGTAATTTCAAAAACGTCTGTATAAATATTTTTCTTAGAATTTTTACCAATCTCATTTGCTATAGAAATAAGTTGATTATAAATACTTTTTCCTCCAATTAATTCCCAGAAATCTTTATCAATCAACAATGAATCATCGTTCTTAAAATTAAACCATTGCTTAGAAAATAATTCAGTATTGAAATCAGAAAGAACCGTAAAGTAAGCATTATCAATACTTTGATTATTCATTGCTAATAATTTCAATACGTTTTCTTTACAATATTTAGTTTGAAACCTATTTGGAAAATCACCTTTTATAAAAAAAGCATAAGTTTGATTATCTCGTTTACTATCAATAAAAAGATCTGTTTTGATATGCGTAGGAAGCATTTTTCCTTTTCCTTTTAGTATGTACGCTAAGACTTCATTCCAATCTTTTTCCGTTTTTCCTATATTTTTATTTCCACTTTCCAACCGATTCAAAACCTCTTGAATTCTCCTCAATCGTTCCATACCAACTTGACCAGTAATTGTTTTTCCCATTTCACAATGTCCATGATATTCTTGAGCAACAACTTGAGCCAACTTTTCCCAAACACCACCAAAAGGCGTTACAAATCTTCGTTCAAAATGCGAACCTTTGAATATTTCATCAGGAACTAAAGCGGCATAAAGTGGCTTTTTCAAATGATGATTTTCTTTGATAAAAGGATCTGTAAACAAAACCTTATTCATCACTCGTTCCATCATTTCAGTAATGACTTTATTTATTCCAGCGTTGATTTTTTCGTTATTTTCCATTCTATAAATCGGTTAGAATTGTATTTTTAAATAACCTTTATAATCCGAAACTACAAAAAAAATGTGAAACCATCTCGAAAACTCAAGACGATTCCACATTTCTTAATTGTCAATTATCCATTATTCCCGAGATTTCGGGATTTCGCTATCGCTCAACAATTCAAACTACTCTTCACCCAAAAACGCATAACGATAATCCGTCGGAGCATTAAAATTCTCCTTAATCGTACGAGGTGACAACCAGCGATATAAATTCAAAGAAGCACCAGCTTTATCATTCGTTCCAGAACCTCTTGCACCACCAAACGGCTGCTGACCAACAACTGCACCAGTCGGTTTGTCATTGATATAGAAGTTACCAGCTGCATTATGTAAAATATCCGTTGCTAACTGAACCATTGCTCTATCTTTTGAGAAAATAGAACCAGTCAACGCATAAGGAGAAGTTTCATCTAAAATGTGTAACGTTTCCTCAAATTTCTCATCTTCATATACATAAATCGTCAAAACAGGTCCGAATAATTCGGTTTCCATTGTGGTATATTTCGGATCAGTTGTTAAGATAACTGTTGGTTCGATAAAGTAACCAACTGACTTATCGTAACGTCCACCGATAATCACTTCTGCGTTCTCGTCTTCTTTTGCTTGATCTATGAAACTTACCAATTTATCAAAAGAACGTTCATCAATTACAGCATTGATAAAGTTAGAAAAATCTTCTACTGGACCGATTTTGAAAGAACCTAAATCTTCCTCTAAACCTGCACGAACATCTGCCCACATTGATTGCGGAATATAGGCACGAGAAGCCGCCGAACATTTCTGTCCTTGATACTCAAACGCACCACGACTTAATGCTGTACTGACTTGTTTCGCATTCGCAGAATTGTGTGCAATCACGAAATCTTTTCCACCAGTTTCTCCAACGATTCTTGGATAAGAACGGTAATTAGCGATATTCTCACCAATCGTTTTCCACATATATTGGAATGTTCTCGTACTTCCTGTAAAGTGTAAACCAGCCAAATCACGATGTCCGAAAGCGACATTTCCAGCTTCTGGTCCATCACAGAAAACCATATTAATAACACCATCAGGCAAACCTGCTTCTTGGAAAACTTCCATCAAAACTGCCGCAGAATAAATCTGTGTGTCAGATGGTTTCCAAACGATTGTATTTCCTAACATCGCAGGTGCTGCACATAAGTTACCAGCGATTGAGGTAAAGTTAAATGGAGTTACCGCAAATATAAAACCTTCTAAAGGTCTGTATTCCAAGCGATTCCAAATACCATTTGGATTCATTGGTGGTTGTTCGCTATAGATTTGCTCGGCATAATGCACATTAAATTTCAAGAAATCAATGTATTCACAAGCAGCATCAATTTCCGCTTGCATCGCATTTTTAGATTGAGCCAACATCGTTGTTGCGTTGATTTTTTCACGGTAAGGACCAGCGATTAATGCTGCTGCTTTTAAGAAAATCGAAGCACGTTGTTCCCAAGCCATACTTTGCCAATCTGCTTTTGCTGCCAAAGCTGCATCAATTGCATCTTGAACATGAGAAGCATTTCCATAATGACAAAAACCCAATGTGTGAGCGTGTTCGTGTGGCGGATGCAAGGTTACATGATTATCCGTTTTCACCGCTTTACCGTTAATCACCATCGGAATTTCCGTTTGTGTCGCTTTGTATTCTGCCAAAGTCGCTTTCAAAGCGATTGTTTCAGGAGAATTTGGAGCGTAACCTTTTACTGGTTCGTTGCCTGGTGTTGGTACTTTAAAAAATGCGTTTGCCATGTTTATTTTTTTATAGATTTTTTTAGTAAAATACTTTTTTGAAATTGAGTGCAAAATTACAAAAAGTATAATGAAAAACTACTACACTAAAACCTAAATAAAACTCGTCATTCTCAGCTTGACTGGGAATCTCCCAAACACCCAAATTCCTCAACTAAAATATTAACAAATTTAAACTTTTCAGCCAATGAATCTATGAATGATATTTCACCAACAAACCAACCTTTCGTAAATCCAAAGGTTTTAGATTTCCAAAGGTTCGAGATAAATTGTTGTGAAGTTCAGATTTCGAGTCTGCTTCGACTATAAATTCTCTTTTTTTTTCTTAGTTCCAATTATCGTCTTTATAGCTTGGGAGATTCCGAAATAAATTCGGAATGACGAACTTTTTTCGACTTATTGCAGCATAGAAAATAATTCAAAATTTATCTTTCAGAAGGCTTAATATCTTTAAACCTGTTAAGTTTTAGCGCAAATTTTTCTTTGTTAATTGGTTTGAATATTTTCTTGTCTGAAGCTGGATATTTGGCTAAATATTCTTTTCTAAGAACTGGTCTTTTCTCAAATCCACCACCACAGTTTGGACAAACATTTTGTAGGGTTTTTTCTACACAATCTTTGCAAAATGTACATTCAAAAGCACAAATCATAGCTTCTTCACTATTTGGAGGCAATGCAACATTACAATTTTCACAATTTGTTCTTATTTCTATCATTTTGATTTATCATTTTGAATAAAAAAAGTAATCGTAATATGATATTTTTTATTATAAACCAATATTCTGACTTAATAAAATTTTCTCCAGTAAATGGAGACATTGGTAAACCTTAAATATTTCATAAGATTGATTTGAAGGATAAAAACTACGATTTATATAATTAAGATTGCATTACAAAAAACAATAATAATCTGTAACCGATTCCATTTTTATCCACCAAATCTACGCTATTACGTTCTACAATTTTCAAACATCTTTACTCAATTCGTACTTTTTGCAATTTAGAAATTGGATCATTATTTCTAAAATTATTTTCTAAAAAATACAAAAATCCACCTTTCACCTTGATATTCGATACAAATGCTCGTTCGAGTTCAATCAAATCTTTCGTAGTTCCCGTTTCGACATTGATTTTTTTAATAATATACCCCCAACGAGTATCACAAATCGTATAAAACGCTTCGGTATCTTCATCTCTTAGGATTTCCTTTTTCCACTTATCATCTTTAGAATATTCAATCGTAACTCTTTTCGCTTGAAGATTCGGTTTTGGATAATATTCAATCTGATGAAAACGATGATTAAATACCAGCAACGTATCTTTATACTCAAATAAAGGAGCATAAATCGGTTCAAAAACAACACGAGACAAAAAACCTGGATTACTCATTCGTTCGCCCATTCCCATTGGTCGAAGTGCAAATGATTCCATTGATTCTACCATTTGTTGATGTCTGTACGAATCATCCGCCATTGTAACCCTTTTTTCATCTATGATATATGCAAAACTTTCTTTTGAATTAGTCGTATCGTCTTTATGTATTCTATGGTAATGTATTATTTGTCCTTTTGTGTAATAATTTTGAAAATAAACATAATCATCTGCCGATAAAATACAAGAGTAAGCAGCTTTCTCAAACACGGTCAGGTTTACAGGTCGATAAAAGTAAATCTGTTCTTTTTCAATATAAATCTGAAAAGCAGAACTACCTGTCAAAAAATATACAGCACCCAAACAACCTTTATAAAAGCCAACAGGCGACGTTTGTCCCAACGATTCTTCAAACAATTCTTCCCCTTCATTATTAATCAATAAAACACTATAACGCTTACGAACACCTCGATATACCAATAATAAAATATACTCATCAAAAAACTCATAATCCAATACGCTATAACCTTCTTTATAAACCGTATCAATTTTAGGTTTAGCACTAACGACTGCTTCAGGCAAATTACTGGCAACCGATTCTAATTTTATATTGATAGATTCTTGTGAAGAATTAGAAACCGATACTTTTCGAGAACCGTAACCAATATAAGAAAATGACAAAACCATCGGAAAATCATCCACGTTGATTCTATAAAAACCTTTTTCGTTCGTTGTCGTTCCGTTTGTCGTTCCGTCAATCAAGACATTTACACCAATCAACGGTTCGTCGGTAGATGCATCTTTCACAAAACCCGTAATCGTTTGAGCATTTGTAAAAAAAGGCAATATAAATAGTATACAAATACTTATTAACCTGATTATTGTTTGAGTTAGCATAGTTTAATTTTTTGTTGTTTTTTATCAATTATCATTGACTAATAACAAGGATTTTTTTTTATTTATAAAGTCATAATGTGTAAATGTATTCGATTCATGTATCAAGAAAGAAATGTATTAAGTAATCACAATATCAAGTAGAATTGTCAAAATTTAAAAGAACAATTCGTTTACAATAAAATTAGGTTAATTTTGCATCTCAAAATAAAGATTAAACAAAATTATGGAAAAAAATAATTCTAAATATGTATGTATTCACGGACATTTTTATCAACCTCCTCGTGAAAATCCGTGGTTAGAAACAATTGAATATCAAGATTCAGCACATCCTTTTCATGACTGGAACGAGAGAATCAATGTAGAATGTTATGCACCAAATGCAGCGTCAAGAATATTAGACGACAACGGTTTAATCCGTAAAATCGTCAATAACTATGAAAAAATCAGCTTCAATATGGGAGCAACTTTGCTCTCATGGATAGAAGAAAAAGATCCAGAAACTTACCAGAAAATCCTTGATGCCGATAAGGATAGTATGAAACATTTTTCTGGTCATGGTTCGGCTGTTGCTCAAGTGTATTCTCATTTGATTATGCCTTTGGCAAGTGATAGAGATAAACGAACGCAAGTACGTTGGGGAATTGATGACTTCAAACATCGCTTCAATCGTATGCCCGAAGGAATGTGGTTAGCAGAAACGGCTGTTGATACACCGACTTTAGAAATCTTAGCAGAAGAAGGCATCAAGTTCACGATATTAGCACCTCGACAAGCAAAAGCCTTCCGTAAAATCGGAGAAGAAAAATGGAATGCATTAGGTCATGCAGAAGTTGATCCTCGTCGTGGCTATTGGTGCAATCTGCCTTCCGGCAAAAAAATAGCCTTGTACTTCTACGATGGTCGAGTGGCACAAGATGTAGCTTTTAATAATTTATTGTCGAATGGAAAATCATTAGCAGATCGAATCTTAGAAACCATAGATCACGGAACTGATGAACCTCAAATAGCGAATATCGCAACGGATGGCGAAAGTTATGGACACCATCATAGATATGGTGAAATGGCGTTGTCATCAGCGATTCATCACATTGAACAACAAGACAATGTAAAGCTGACGAATTATGCCGAGTTCTTAGAACTTTGCCCTCCAACTTACGAAATCCAAATCCACGAAAATTCATCTTGGTCTTGTGTTCATGGTGTTGAGCGTTGGCGTTCAAACTGTGGTTGTCATACTGGAGGCGGACACAATTGGAATCAGCTTTGGCGTTCTCCATTGCGTGAAGCATTAGACTGGCTAAATGATGAATTAACCGCTATTTATGAAGCGAAAGCTGGTCAATTTTTTGATGATGTTTGGGCTGTTCGTGATGCATTTATTGAGGTGATGTTAAATCGTAGTGAAGAAAATGTCGTTGCGTTTTTGGATAAACATGCTAAACAAAAACCAAGCTCGGACGATCGAATATTTATGTTGCGGTTGTTAGAGTTACAACGAAATGCAATATTGATGTATACGAGTTGTGGTTGGTTTTTTAATGATGTTTCTGGTATCGAAACTTCTCAGATTTTGAAATATGC
This sequence comes from Saprospiraceae bacterium, assembly GCA_045106825.1. Lineage (GTDB taxonomy): Bacteria > Bacteroidota > Bacteroidia > Chitinophagales > Saprospiraceae > CAWVWD01. The sequence goes on from JBGCFH010000113.1 coordinate 19,676, forward strand.
TTGTCGTACGATTTATTATGCCCGACAAGTCGCCGGAGTTGATTTACAAGAACGGTTTATTCAGTTACTCGAAAAAGCTCCAAGTAATATTCCTGAACAAAAAAATGGTGCAGAGATCTATCGTAACCATGTATTGCCAACGGAAGTCGGCTTAGAAAGAACAGGAATGCACTTTGCCGTTTCTTCACTTTTCAAGAAACGTTCGGAGTCTTTAAAGATTTTTAATTACACTGCTTATAGCGAAGATTTTGATAGATTTAGAGGTGGAAATCAACGTTTGGTTGTCGGTCGAACAGCGATTAAATCTCACATTACACATTCTAAAAAACGATTTAGTTTTGCTGTATTATATTTGGGACAACAGCACATTATTGGTCATATTTCGTTAGATATGGATGTGATGACTTTTAATGAAATGAAAGGATTTTTGAAAAAGTCATTCGAAACTTCTGACATTGGTGATGTACTTCAAATCATGCAATTTTACTTTGGACCACAAAAGTTTTCTATTAACACCTTATTTAAAGATGAAAAAATCAAGATTTTAAATAAAATTTTGAATAAAAATTTGGCATCTGCTGGTCTCATGCTACGAGAGATTTATAAGGACAATTATCACTTAATGAATACTTTAATTCAAAATGATTTGCCTGTAACCTTACAATATAAAGAGATTGTGCAGTATGTTTTGAATGACGATTTAGCCGAATTTTTCCGTCAAGAGTTATTGATAATTGATGAATTAAAACGGATTGCCTCAGAATTTGTTAAATGGAATGTTCGTATTGAAGATAAAAAAGCGATTCAGTTAGAAGCGAATACCAGTATTTTTAATGTTATACTTCGACTGAAAGCTAATGATATGGAAATCGAGCAAATGAAACGAATAAATGGCATTTTGGAACACCTAAAACTATTGGGCTTAAAGTCCGATAAAAGTTGGCAGTCGCAAAATGAATATTTCGACATTGCGACAAGCGAAGCGATGAAAACGAAGTTTGAAGATGCAGAATGGACAATTGCGTTTGATGAACTTGGTCAGCATTTGGGTATTAATTATCCGAAGTTGGTGGAAAGTGAAGTTTAAATAAATCTTTAAATTTTTCCGTCATTCCGACAGGAGTCGGAATGACGATTGCTTTCAGAAATACCTAAACCCGCAACTTGAATTAAATAATAGACATGAATAGAAAATTATCCATGTTGGAGTTGAACCGATTAACACCAACGGAATATAAAGCACAGGAAAAAACGCCAATTGTCTTGGTTTTAGATAATATCAGAAGTGCGTTGAATGTCGGTTCGGCTTTTCGAACAGCAGATTCGTTTGCATTACAAGGTATTTATTTGTGTGGAATTACGGCAACTCCGCCACATCGTGAAATTCTCAAAACAGCAATCGGAGCAACAGCATCGGTCGATTGGCAATATTTTGAAACGACAAAAACTGCCGTGGAACATTTAAAAAATGATGGCTTCAACGTTTTCGCTGTAGAACAAGTCACCGAAAAAACTTGGTTACAAGATGTCAAAACCTCTCCTGACGAAAAATATGCTTTGATTTTTGGAAACGAAGTCAAAGGTGTGAGTAATTCGGTTTTGCCTTTAGTTGATGGTTGTATTGAGATTCCGCAGTTTGGTACGAAGCATTCTTTGAATATTTCGGTTTCGGTTGGAATTGTGGTTTGGGAGTTTTTTCGAGAATTAAGGTATTAAAGATTTGAGATTACACGACTATACTTTTTTTAAAATACTATTTTTCGTGCCTTCAAAAATCTTGTAACTCATTGATAATCAGACCTGACAGTTTTTAAAAAACCGTCAGGTCTTTGTTACAAAACCAAAATATCTAATATCTCTATTTAATAACTCTAACCTCTACTTTAATTCGTCCTGCTTCAATCATACCAATATCTTTTGCTGCCTTTCGAGACAAATCTATCATAGCAGATGCACGATTCGACATTCTATCATTGACTTTTACCCGAACTGTTTTCCCGTTTTTCAAATTCTTAACTTCTACCATTGTACCAAAAGGTACTTTGATTTTGTTGGAGCGAATAGCTGCTGTATATGCTTTTTTATTATAACGTTCTCCGCTTGCCGTTTTTCGACCGTGGTATTTGTTATGATAATACGTTGCTTCGCCTTTATAAACTTTCTGTTTATTTTGTTTATCAATGCTTTCTTCTTGATTTACTTCGCAGCTTGTCAAAGTCATTGGTAAGTTCCAAGAGACTAAGAAAATCGTGCAAATTCCGAAAGCGTATACAATACTTTTAGTTGTACTCATTTGTAGTTGTTTTTGTTTGATAATATTTTTGTTTTTCATTGGTATAAACTATAGAAGGTATTAGATTATTGTTGTAATACCTGTATTAACTTCATCAATAAACTTATACGAATCTATCTCCGAAATCATATTGTGAAATAGGAAATATATTTATTAAAAATGCTTGTTACCATTCTGTAGTTATGTATTTCCCACAGATCATCACTGAGTTTTTTAGTTGTACAGAGAACATCATTTACGTTGTGTACCTCCGTAAAAACTGCTGTAATTATTATCAAGAAGAGCTTTCTCATAGAAATAATTTCAACCACAAAAGGCACAATAGACATAATTCTGGGGTTTTAGGATTGTGTCTTTTGATTCTTTTGTGGTTCAAAAAATATAAATTTCATATATTAAAAGTTCGTTCATTGACAATTTTTGCCAAAAGCAAAAATTATTGTTTTACGTAGCGGCTGTCTTTAGCTGCCGTAAACAATTTCAAACAAAGACGGCAGCTAAAGACAGCCGCTACTGACAAAAATTGTCAAACAAGCATAGTTTTTTTCATACGAAT
>JBGCFH010000114.1:0-13325 GCA_045106825.1 Saprospiraceae bacterium
GCTCTTTATGATTCTATGTGGTTTACAGTAGCGGCTGCTTTAGCTGCCGTATGAGTTTGTGATATTTTCGGCAGCCCCGAGGACTCGGGGCCGTTACTTAGCCTCAAAATATTCAAAACCACGTAAAATCATAAAGAACCATTAATTTTAAGTCTATATACTAAAATTATTGCAACTTATTATAAATATAATTTATAATAATTTTAAGGATAAATAACATAAAAGATAATTTTTGATAATTCAATAATTATAGAATTTAATTCCAAATCAACAGTATGTCAAAATAATGTCAATCAAAAATATTTAAGAAAATAATTCCAAAAAAATCAGAAAATATTAATTCAAGTTGCGGATTATATTATTACAATTCAGGAATATCGTAATAAGCATAATTTTACAAAAATTATGTAAATCCATTCAAAACAATGACTTTTGTAATACACTTTAGTTATTTTTCTGACATAAAGAAGGCGTAATAAATAGAATCTTTATATAAAAAAAACTATTTTGGCTTTTCAGTTATATATATCCAAATTTAAAAGACTTGAAATATGATAGAAACTTATAGAGGCACGATTTTTCCTTGGGAATGTGATTTTTTTGACCATGTAAATGTTCGTCATTATGTAGCAAAATTTGATGAAGCAACATGGCAATTTATGGCTCATTTTGGTATGACACCAACTCATTTTAAAACAACAAAGACAGGTATTTTTAATGTTGAACATGACATTCGTTATAAACGAGAATTATTTGCTGGTGATTTGATTGTGGTAAAGTCAGAATTATTGGAAGTTGGACAAAAATATATTAAATATCGTCATGTTTTGATTAAGACGGACATTAATGAAGTCGCTGCTGAAATGTATGTTCGTGCAGCACATGTTGATACAGAAAGTCGTCGTTCGAGTAGCTTTCCGAAAAAAATCTATAATCGCTTTTTAGATAATATGTAAAATAAATAAACCTGTAAGGTTTCAAACAAATCTTACAGGTTTTAACAATACTTTGTTCTGACCTTGCAGCTATTCAACAAAATCAAAGCGTTTTTTCAAAATACAGATACCGTTCGTGGATTACAAATCTTTCAATTACTTCGGTTTTCATTTTTAATTCTAATCCGAATTTTATTAGCCAAAACAGACTTAACCGTTGCCGAAATCGGTATTTATGATACCTTACTTATGATTGGTGGAACATTTACATTTTTTTGGATTTCTGGTTTATTAGATGGTTTGCTGGCTGCTTTCCCCAAAGTTGAAACAAAACAAAAACGAGTCTTTTTATTCAATGTTTATTTACTTTTTCAAGGTTTAGCATTGATAATCAGTGGTTTATTGTTTTTCAATCAAGCCTTTCTTACACAAGTTTTCACCAGTTATGAAGGTGATATTTTACCTTATTTTGATTGGATGTGTTTGTTTTGGTTGATTAATATTCCAACTTATTTAGTAGAATACATTTATGTATTAAAGAAAAATCCTAAAGGCATTATTAGCTTTGGTTTATATGCTTTTGGTATGCAAACTTTAGTAATTACAATACCTATTTTTTTAGGTTTTTCGTTTGAATATAGTTTTATCGGTTTAGTGATTTTGGCGATTACAAAATACATTTGGCTAATCAATAGTTTAAGAATAAATACTTCGTTTAAGGTTGATTTTCAAACGATTAGATTTTATTTAATTTTAGCTATTCCGTTGATTTTATATTTCTTCATCGGAAGTATTATGAACTATATTGACAAAATCTTAGTGACAAAATTTTTCGGAATTGACGGTTTGGCAATTTATGAATCTGGTGCAAGAGAATTTCCTTTAGTAACGGCTTTAGTCGGTGCAATCGCTTCTGCTTTGATTACTGATATTGCTTTTAACTTGGAGGATGGATTGCAACAGTTAAAAGCTCGAACAAAGAAAATCATGTTGCCACTTTTTCTCAGTTCAGCAGCTTTAATGTTCATTTCACCTTATGTTTTTCCAGTCGTTTTCAACTCTGATTTTAAAGACTCTGCGTTGATTTTCAATATTTACTTACTTATCTTAAGCAGTAGAATTTTATTACCACAAACGATATTAATTGGTTTAAATCAAACCAAAATTATACTTTATGCTTCTATTGTAGAAATTCTTTTCAATCTTACACTAAGTCTTATATTCTTACAAAAATTTGGAATGGCAGGAATCGCTTTTGCATCCGTCATTGCTTTCATGATTGAACGTATTATTCTAATTATTTATAATCGGCGAAAATATAATATTCGCTTATCGCAATATTGTGATGTGCGTTGGTACTCGTTTTATTTAGTAATTCTAATTGGAAGTTTTGTTTTATCAACTCTATAATCAATTAGCTTTTTTAAAAATTATCGAATCTACATTTAGTGAATCGTAAACAATAACTTCGACAGTGTCGAGTTTATTATTGACTCTTCATTTAAGTAGGTTTACTTATCGACTAAGATGATTGTTTAATTTTTCAATAATAGTCTTACGTTCTTTTAGAATATTGGTATAAAGGTGACTATAATCACTACTTTTACTAATATTGATAAAAAATAATATCACTAAAAAAGTTAGAAATAGTATAACAACCAGATAACTAAGAAGAACATAATTTTGAAATAAATTGAAAAGAACTCCTATAAATATAAAGCCTAACGGCACTAATCTAAAGGCTTGAGATATGACAGATGTACCAATGTAGATTTTGAATTTTAAAAAATGATAATAAAAATAGTTGTGTCGAGTTTCTAAATGTAAATCGTTATTTTTTTGATAATCTGTAAACAATCGTGTTAACTGTGATGATAAACCCAAAGCTTGAGTTTTTGTAATTAATGTCGATTGTTCTTGAAAATAAGCCTTTTCAAATTGTCGTAGTCGCCACCAACGAATGCCTTCTTTGATACTAACGATGAATAAAAATAAACTATACAAAATGGATAAAACAGCTACAAAACTTCCATTATAAATTCCACCTTCTGAAAGTGTGATTAAAACAAAAAAAACTCCAAAAATCATTCTCGAAATTGCTCTAAAAAGTATAGGTCGAAACTGTCTGCCGAACAAAACGGAATGAAAAAAATTCTCTTCTAATATTTCACTATACTCATTTTCTAAATGCAAAAGATTGTATAGAGGTGCAAAAGACTGAATGTTTAAAAATTCATTTGATAATAAATGATTTATTTTTTTTAAATCAGAATCTTCAACAACTGTAGCCGAAATTGTGTTTTCCAATTCTTCTATTTGCAAATGCGTCAAACAATGTGGACAAGTCACCAAATGCTGTTGATTTGGAAAGGTCAAGTCGTTGCCGCAATTGTTACACATGATTTGCATAAATTAGACGTAGAACCGAGTTATTTTACAATTTTACTAAAAAAAAATTAATGCTTCTTTGTGAATATAACGAAAAACAACGGTGAATTATACATAATCAAATCAATAGTTAAAGATTAAAAATAAGAACTTACCGATAAGAATATTTTGATTAAATAGTCACTGATGGACTTCCTGAACTTTACACTAATTCATCTTTGATTTATACTATATTAAAAAATCTAATTGAAAATGGTATAAAATTTAATAAATCAGAAACGCCAACTATAACGTTACGCTCAAAAACACACGAAACGTATAAAGAAATTATTATAAAAGATAATGGAATCGGAATAGATGCTGCTTATCATGAACAGGTTTTCAAAATGTTTAAACGCCTTCATAATCGAGCAGAATACGAAGGTTCAGGAATCGGTTTGGCGATTGTTAAGCTTTTGGCAGATAAATTAGGTGGAACAATTAGAGTAGAAAGTGAGTTAGGAAAAGGAAGTACATTTACACTTCGATTTCCCCAAAAAATCAATCAGTGTAGTAATCAAATATCGTCAACTTAAGTGAATAAGCTGACGATATTTGATTTAACATGTCATTCATCTAAATTCAAAGTGATATTAAAAAATTGCGTTATCCTTATATTTTCATACGATTAATCACCAGCCACAAAAAACGTCATTTTCCAACCTTCATCTCTGACTTTCGCAAAACCAGCACGATAATCAATACCAGTTCGGCAGAATTTCCCCCAAACATAACCAAATGATCCATCAGCCATTTGAATTTTTTGCCAAGGATGTGTTTGGTCACCGATAGTTTGCGTTTGTTTACCAAAATCTTTATCATACGAAATGATTTTCACAACATCATGAGTTAATCGAGCGACAACCTTTCCTTTTGTACTCGGTTCATTTCGGATATTCACTTTATCACCTGTGATAACAGCATATTCAAACGCATCATATTTGTCTGGAAAGTGTGTAAATACATAAGGTGTATAATATGCATTTCTATTTTCTTCGTCGAATGTTCCACCTAAAGTAATTGCATTTTTCAATTCTTGCCACAATAGCGATTTTTCTGGTTTTAAATCCAATTCCCACATTTCAAGAAAATCGTTGATACCGTATTCTGCACCAAAACTAATCTTGATATTGGCATCAACATAACCTTTCAATCCTTCGACATCTTTATTATTGATTACATTCAATAAATCTTTAAGCATATTTTTTAATTCAGCATTTTGCTTCGATTCATTAATCGGTTTGAGCTTCGCTGGAGGAAAAATATAATCCATAGATTCGGCTGTTTCTTGTAGAATTTCCGATTGTTCTATTTCCTGACTACGAATTTCATTTTGTGCTTGTTGTTCGCCATTATCAGTTTTGCTTTCGCAATTGACGAATAGTAAGATTGTAATGATGATTGTAAAAATTCTCATGGTTTTGTTGTTTTGTTATTATTTTTTAATCTCTTTTATCAAGTCATTTTTATACTCATGATAATGTACTTCAATCGTATGTCGTTTCGCTGCGATGAACTCTTTACTAATAGAGGCTGCATCTTTTTGAGCCAATTCTTCCAAATTTTTTGGTAATGGAAAATCACCAGCAATATGTTTTGCTGCCAGTTGTGATTGCAAATCCGATAACGGCCAAACAGCACCTTGAGGCTGAACTAAACCAATAAAAATTAAGGTTTTATACTTCGGATGAAACATTCGTAACCAAAGCGGAACATTATCGCTTTCAGAATAATCTAAAAAATTGCTATCAAAAAACGGTGTTGTAATTTTAAAACCAGTTGCTGCTACAATCGTGTCGTAATCTTGCTTTTTGCCATTTTTGAAATAAACCGTTTGTCCTTCTATTTTCTCAATTCCTTTTTGTGGATGTACTTTTCCGTGTCGAATTTTATACAACAATTCTGAATTTACAGTCGGATGTGAAGTGAGAACTGGAAAGTCAGGTTCAGGCAAACCATAATCCGAATATCGACCAACTTGTACCCTCAAACTAATTTTTCGTAACGGATTCGCAATGAATTTTGGTAAAAACAACATACCTTTATTAAAAGTATCTGTTGGTTTTCCAAGAAAGAATTTTGGTACAATATATTGTGGACTTCTTAAACTTATCGAAACATGTTCCGCTACTCGACTAATCTCTACGGCACAATCACAACCCGAATTTCCTGCACCAACAACCAACACTTTTTTACCTTCAAATCCACGATTATTCTTATAATCATGTGAATGCAAATATTCACCACTGAAGTCATCTTTAAACTCTGGATGTCGAGGCGTATTGTGATGTCCATTCGCAATTAAAACATAATCAAATTTGTGTTCTTCACCATTGACAATCACTTGCCAACAATTACGTTCAATCAATTCAACTTTTTGAACCGTAGAATTAAATCGAATATAAGGATATAAATTAAAATGCTTACAATACGATTGAAAATACACCAAAACTTGTTGATGCGATGGATAATCTGGATAATCATTCGGCATTGGAAAATCCACATATTCCGATAGTTTTTTAGAACTAATAATATGTGTCGTTTCACAAACACTTGAATGCGAAGGTGTTGCAGAATAAATCCAATTACCACCAATTTGGTCATTTTGTTCAAAACAAACCACATTTTTTAAACCTTTTTCAACTAAGTTTTTTACAGCCGTAATTCCCGAACAGCCAGCACCGATAACACAAATTTTAGGTTGATTCATTTTTTTGAATGATAAATGACGACCGATGAATGATGAGTTGATGCTCTAAATTTTTAGGATTAGTCATCAAGTGAGTTGTTATAATTTTTAGGATGCTATATAAAACATTCAGTTTCATAAAAAACACTCACTTGATGACTTTTTGACTAATTTTCATTAAAATCAACATTCATTTTTCGTCAATATTAGAAACAAATTTATCTAATTTTTAATGCAATTCTGTTGGATTCGTTTAATTTAGTTGCTTAGATATTTGATAATCAAGAGTTGTCAGTTGCTCAAACTCACAATTCGTAATATAAAACTCGGTTATGAAAATACTTTTTTCTGAAAAACAACGCTTTACACAATTGTGGCTTTGGATATTATTAATGGGTCTAAATTTATTAATGATTTATGGCATTATTCAACAAATCATTTTTGGTCATCCTTTTGGCAATAACCCAGCACCAGATTTGGTTTTAGTTTTATTGAGTTTGATTCCTTTCGGTATTTCGTGGTTGTTCTATGCTTTTTGTTTAGAAACTAAAGTTACCGATGAGTTGATTTCGTTTCAATTACGTCCGTTCGGTGGTTTGAATACCATACGATTTGAGGAAATTGAAAAAGTTCATGTTCGAGAATATTCTCCGATAGGCGAATTTGGAGGTTGGGGTTATCGAGTTAGTTATAATAATGGAATAGCTTACAATATTAAAGGTAATCAAGGTTTACAATTAGAATTAAAAAATGACAAAAAGATTTTGATTGGAACACAAAAAACAGTGGAACTACAACAAGTTGTAACCGATTTGAATATTCATCTTACGTAATCCGAAGCTCCAACTTCGGAGGAAATTCAATAAGAAAAAATAATAAATCAATGAAAAACAAACAACCTATTATTCGATTATGCTTATCCATTTTTTTTGTATTTGGAATGTTCCAAACAGCGTTTAGTCAGTCGATTGATTCGATGTCAAAAGTGATTTTAGAACAGTTTGAAGAAAAATATGCAGCTTATGAAACAATGTCGTTTCAAATGCAAATGATTTTGCCGATTGCTGATGATATTGACACAAATATAGCCAAAGTCGATTTCAATCATCAACATATGCGAGTTGAACATGAAGAAGCATTGATAATTACTGATGGCAAAGAAGATGCAGTATTTGGAAAACAAAATGATTACACATCAACTGACGAACATGACAAAAGTACTCGTTTAGTTTGGTTGTTTAAATTTCCTGATTTTTGTCGTGAATATTGTGAGGTGACTTATAGAGCAACTAACAAAATCGCTTCAAATAATAGTCATATTTTAAATATTAAAATATTAAATGATAATTCGTCTGTCGTTATTGCAAAATATTTCCTTGATGCAAACAGTTTAGAAATCCAAAAAATTATGGTTTATTTTGATAAAGATCAAGTTGATGTTGGTGTTTTAACTATCGAAGATTTCCAGTTTAATCCAACTTTTGAAGAAGATTATTTTGAAATAAAAGAATAAGAACCAATGATAAATTTAATAAGTGATACCGTTACCAAGCCAACACCAACAATGCTTGACGCAATGTTTAAAGCCGAAGTTGGTGATGATGTATTCAACGCTGATCCGATGGTGAATGCATTGCAAGAAAAAGCGGCTGCAATGTTCGGAATGGAAGCCGCTTTATTTTGCCCTTCTGGCACAATGACGAATCAGATTGCTATCAATGTACATACATCGGATTTAGAAGAAGTGATTTGTGATATTTCTTCGCATATTTATCAATCAGAAGTTGGTGGTTATGCGTATAATTCTCGTGTTGCCGTGAAATTATTACATGGCGAAAATGGTAAAATCACAGCAGAACAAGTTAAAAATGCGATAAATCCAGATTATGATTGGGTTCCCAAAAGTAGTTTGGTTATTATTGAAAATACGTGTAATAAAGGTGGCGGAAGTATTTATACTTTAGAGGAATTACGACCGATTTCGGAAGTTTGTCGTGAAAACGGTTTGAATTTGCATTTAGATGGTGCAAGAGTTTTCAATGCTTTGGTAGAAACTGGTGATTCGATGTTGGAATACGGAAAAGTATTCGATAGTATTTCGATTTGTTTATCCAAAGGTTTAGGTTGTCCAGTCGGTTCGTTATTGCTTGGAAATAAAGCATTTATAAAACAAGCAAGACGTTTGCGAAAAGCACTTGGCGGTGGAATGCGACAAGCTGGCTATTTGGCAGCAGCTGGTTTATACGCATTAGAAAATAATATTGAACGATTAAAAATTGATAATAATCGAGCAAAAAAAATCGGTGCAGTTTTACAAGATTTACCTTATGTCAAAACGCTTCGACCAGTACAATCAAACATCGTAATTTTTGATTTAGCACCAGAAATTTCTGCTGCGGAATATATTGCGGAATTAGAACGACATGGAATTTTAGCTGTTCCTTTTGGGGCACAAACCGTTCGTTTTACAACGCATTTGGATTTGACAGATGAAATGATTGAGCAAGTTTTGGAAATTTTACCGAGGATTTAGTCACTTCTATATTTCGCTGATATTGTGTTGAATTTTATCAAAAAATCAACGATAATCAGCGAAATTTGTGAGAAGATTATTATGCTTTCGGTAAACGAATATGAAAAATACTTCCTTTTCCAACTTCTGATTCTACTATTATTTCGCCTTTTAGTTGTAACGCAATCTTTTGACAAATTGCTAAACCTAAACCAGTTCCCGAGTATTTATCCTTACCATTAAGTCTTTTATACATCTCAAAAATCTTTTTATGATATTCTTTTTTGATACCAATTCCATTATCTTGAAATGAAAAAGTAACTTCTTTATCAGTTGTTGTAGCCGTAATATTAATAGTCTTGATTTCTGAATTATTATACTTTAATCCATTTTCAATAATATTTTGAAAAAGCTTTCGAACTAAAGTTTTATTTGTAAGAATATCGGGATAATCATCTGTATAGATTTCGACATTTTCATCCGTAAAATGTCGAACTAAATCAAAGAACAATTCATTAGAAGATACTCGTTTCATCTCAATGGCTTCTTTGCCTAACCGAGCATACTCCAAACTATCCATAATAAGTTGATGTAACTGCTTCGTTCCATCTTTGACATATTTGAAGTAACGATTAATCTCGACATCATCTTTATTCAGCTTTCGCTCAATAATAGTAATGAAACTATTAATAGCCCTTAAAGGCGTTTTCATGTCATGCGAAACGACATAAGTAAAACGCTCTAATTCTTCATTGACTTCTGATAATGTTTTGTTTTGCTCTTCTAATTTCAGAATTAATAATTGATTATCTTGCTCATACTTTTGTAGTTCGTAAAGTAAAATTTGTAGGATAATAACGAAAGTTCCGAAGGTCATTAGAAAAATAAAAAAATTATTGATAGCATTAATTTCTTTCCCTAATTGTCCAATCATTTCATGTCCAGTCTGTGTGAAAGCATAATAACCCAAATTGATACTGACCAACATTACTTTTTCCCAAACTGTTTTGCTAATAATAACAGATGTAAAAATAAATAAGACGAAAATATATTCTAAATTATTAGGTTGTAGGTAGATAAACACCAAACCAAATAATGCCGTAGGATAGAGAAAATTGATTAAAAAAGAAGCTGTACGAATATATTCTTTTTTGCTTAGAAACAGCAAAAATATAGTAAAGATAAGATGACAAGATAATATCTTAACACCTTGAAAATCAATCTGAATAAGTTCTTGCGTCCAAACAGCAAACTGAAATGTAAAAATCAATAACAACAAACTATTAAGAACACGGATTCTTATTTTATCATAATTTGTTTGAGTATCATTTATTCCATTATTAATAATAGAATAAATTCGATTTTTTAAAATATTAAGCATCATTTTAGGTAGATTGATAATAAGTAGATAAGTACAAGTAAATACTATTGTTTTGGTGTCTTCCCTTAAACAATAGCTCAATCCCAAGTATTAAAACTATTCAATGCTTTTTTGAGGAATAGCAGAAAATATCGTTTTTAGAAATCACATTTTTTATACTCACTTACTTATTTTGGAGAATTGTTGATTATTAATCAAAAGCAGTTTTGCTCACAAAATTAATTATTTATTTGCAATTTCACATTATAAATAATTGCAATATGTTATTATTAAGTAATTTCAATAGATTAATAAAATGTAAAAAGCCTTTTGTAATTAAATCACAAAAGGCTTTTAGAATAATTTTTCTATAAAATTTTAGATTTTATTTATACCATTCTATTCCTGTATCTTTTAGCGGATCTAATTGTTCGGCACGAGCATTGCCAATACCCATCTCCTTAACATTTCCGAACCAAGCGACATAAGCATCAAATGCTTTATTGATAATATCACCATCGGTAGAAGATAAATTACCATCACTATCCTTCAAGACTTGACAAGGTGAGTAAGCCGTATAATCATCAAAAAACAACGAATTAATCATATACAAAGCTTCGACTTGAAGAGAGTATTTCGTCAAATCCCCTTCATACTTAGAGTCACCCGAGCAGTTGATTTTCATCAAACATTTGCGAGTATCTCCTTTATAAGTCAATAATTCTTCAATCATAGCTTCGATATCACTATTTGTAAAATCACTTTCTGCATAAGGAGGATAGACAATCATTCCCAGTTCTGAATCATCTCCAGAAAGGCGAATTTTGTAAAAAGGCGGTTGATTATCAGGAATCATGGATTCCATCCATGAATCGACCTCGTTGATTGTATCAACTTTAAATTGCTTATCTCCAGGATTGAGGAAGAATAGCATGCATATTGTTAGTAAGGAAAATTTGGTAATCATAACGTGGCGTTCTTTTTAACAAAAATACATTTTTTCTGAAAAAAATCCTATTATTAGAATAGTTTTTTGTTCTTGAAACCTTTGATATTACAATTGTTGGCGTATTTAGTGCTTTTTGAACTGATATTCTATATATTTTTATATTATATGTACTAATAAAATATCAAAGTTGAAAAAAAATACACTTTTGGGAACTTCTCATCAACTCTCTATGTCTATATAGTCGTAATTGAAAAAACAAATAGCATTAATAACTTTCTAAAGTTTACAATCATGCGTCTCTTCAACAAAAATATCGCCTTTATTACTATTGAATCAAAGTAGTTTTTGATTATTTTATATTTTTTTAAATGTATAAACTGTTCAATAACTACTTATTCAGACTTACTATTATCGAAATCAGTCACATGATTTTCGACTTCTTTTTCAATTATATTCAATAAAAAATAATCAGATACGATTTTGACGTTAGTTTTTTCGGAAACCAGCGACAAATAACTTGTATCTACAATTAAGTAAGCAGAACATGGCAAAATTAAAAATGAAAGGTGGTGATTTGACGAAAATTGGTTTTCCGAAAGGAAGTAAAATAGCCAGTATGACGTTAGAAATTGTCTTACGAAACTATAAAAGAAACAACAAGGCATTTGTCTTGAATTTATTAAAAGAATTATTAAAACATCCGAAGCAATTCCGAGAGCATGAAGTTTTAGCACCGATTGCGGAACTGTTAATCGAAATACCAGACGTAGAAAATGTCGAGGTTGGCGAAGAACATAGATTGCTTCGAGATGAAGAAACGAAACATTTTAAAAAATATGGTAGTCAATTTATCGAACAAGGTGCAATTGACCAAATGAGTATCGCTATGCGACTACCGATAACTGTCGGAGGTGCTTTGATGGCGGATGCTCATCAAGGTTATGGCTTACCGATTGGCGGTGTGTTGGCAACACAAAACTGCGTAATTCCTTATGGTGTGGGTGTTGATATTGGTTGTCGAATGTGTTTGTCTATTTACGAAACTAAAGCGTCGTACTTAACAAATAATGACTTTCAATTAAAAGAATTGATTAAGGAAAATTCTCGCTTTGGGCGACATATTTTCGAGGACAAAAATCGTAAAGATGCGATTTTTGAACGGTCAGAATTTAAAGAAATTAAAATCTTAAGACCGTTAAAAAATAAAGCGTATCAGCAAATTGGCTCGTCAGGTGGCGGTAATCATTTTGTTGAGTTTGGTATTGTGAAAATTACGGATATTAACAATGAGTTTGATTTGCCTGTCGGCGAATATATGGCTTTGTTGACGCATTCGGGTTCTCGTGCATTGGGTGCAAATATCGCTCGTCATTATACGAAACTTGCCCGAGAATTGTGTTATTTACCAAAAGAAGCACAACATTTGGCTTGGTTAGATTTGAACTCGGAAGCTGGTCAGGAATATTGGTTAGCGATGAACTTAGCAGGTGATTATGCTTCGGCTTGTCATCATCATATTCATCGACGAATGGCGGCTTCATTAGGAATGCAAGTGGTCGCAACGGTAGAGAATCATCATAATTTTGCTTGGAAAGAAAAACTACCAAATGGCAAGGAAGTTGTCGTTCATCGTAAAGGTGCAACGCCGGCTGGAAAAGGTGTTTTGGGTGTAATTCCAGGGTCGATGACTGCACCTGGTTTTATCGTTCGAGGTACAGGAAATCCCTTATCGTTCAATTCGGCATCACATGGTGCGGGACGACAAATGTCTCGCTCGAAGGCAAAAGCTAATTTGAATATGAAAATGCTAAAACAAGAATTGTCAAAGCATAAAGTAACGTTATTTGGTGGCGGCTTAGATGAAGCACCTCAAGCGTACAAAGATATTCATAATGTAATGAATGCTCAACAGGATTTGGTAGAAGTAATTGGCACTTTTTCGCCAAAAATTGTACGAATGGATAAATAAAACGACTACTTTGTCACTGTTAGAAGTTGTCTTAAAAGTCAGAAAAAAGAAGCATGATACTAAATTTATGGCTCTTTGACGATTTTTTTAATAAACTTAAATTCTATCTATTAGTAGCTGTATTTGTTATGTTGATTTGTTACTATTCAGTAATTAAGTATTTCCCACGGAGTATCACTGAGTTTTTTCACAGAATTGTACAGAGTACATAATTTACGTTGTGTAACTCCGTGAAAACCGCTGTGACGGTGGCAATTAAAATACAATAATGCTGAGTAGTTACGTTGATTTTATGTATTGCGATGTTCCTGCTTCGCAGTCGATAATTGATTTTTCTCCGAAGCTAGTACGTTAAGACATAAATTTAAGTAACTTTACATTATGTCAAATAATACTGAATTAGTAACAAAAAAGGAGTTGGAAATTTTGGAAGAAATAGCAAGGAGTCAAAAACTATCTAAACGAGTTGTATCTCGCAGTAGAA
>JBGCFH010000115.1:0-14655 GCA_045106825.1 Saprospiraceae bacterium
GAAGCTAAATTATCTTTTATCGCTACTCTTCGTTAACAAAATACTCATGTAGCTAAGGCTACACTCCGTTTTTGTCGCCTCGATTAGCAATAAAATCTTAATTTCCATTCATTACTAAACTATTTTAGAATAAAGTCTAATCTTTAAATTATTTTTTTTTCAAAAACAGGAATTTAACAAATTACTTATTTCTATTCCAAAATTCCATCACGCATCACCAACTTTCTATCGCTCATATTTGCCAACTCTTCATTATGCGTAACAATGATAAACGTTTGCTTAAAATCATCTCTCAACTGAAATAATAAATTATGCAATTCTTTTGAAGAAGCCGAATCAAGATTACCAGAAGGTTCGTCCGCAAAAACGATTGCAGGACTATTCATCAACGCTCTCGCAACCGCTACACGTTGTTGTTCACCTCCCGAAAGTTGTGTTGGCTTGTGTGTCAAGCGTTCGCTTAAACCCAAGTAAGATAGTAACTCTTTGGCTCTTTTTTCGGTTTCCGCTTCATTTTTTTTACCAATATATGCAGGAATACAAACGTTTTCCAATGCTGTAAACTCAGGTAATAAGTGATGAAATTGAAATACAAAACCAATGTTTTCATTGCGAAAAGCAGCCAATTGTTTTTTATTCAATTTCGCTACATCCGTATTGTTTATCAATAATTCGCCAGAATCGGCATTATCTAATGTTCCTAAAATATGCAACAACGTACTTTTCCCAGCTCCAGATTTTCCTACAATCGAAACAACTTCCGCTTCCTTGATAGCAATATCAACACCTTTTAGCACATTCAATTTGCCGTAAGCCTTTTTTATATTTTTTCCGTTTATCATTTTTGATAATTTCTCCCGCAGATTTCGCTGATAACGCAGATTAAATCTTAAGATAGAAGGCACTTTAAAAGTGCCTTCTGTCCACTAACAAAAATCGGCGAAATTTGCGAAATCTGCGGGAGATAACTAAATCCTATATCTCGCCGTCGGAGCAACATCTTGACCGACAAATTCTCCTTTTAAATATTTATAATAACCAGTAACTGCAATCATTGCTGCATTGTCAGTACAAAATTCAAAACTCGGAATGTACGTATTCCAACCGTTTTCTTCGCCAATTTTCGACAAAGTGCCACGTAATTCCGAATTAGCAGAAACTCCACCTGCAATTGCAATTTCTTTGATACCAGTTTGTTTGGCGGCTTTTGTCAATTTATTCATTAAAAAAGTAACGATTGTTGTTTGTACCGAAGCACAAATATCATTTAGATTTTCTTCGATAAAATTTGGATTTTTTTTGATTTCCCTTTTCAGGAAATATAGAATCGAGGTTTTCAAACCACTGAAACTAAAATCTAAATCCTTAATTTTGGGTTCAGGAAACTGGAAAACGTGTTTTCCTTGTTTTGCCAATTTATCAATAATCGGCCCAGCAGGATAATCTAAACCTAACAGCTTACCAGTTTTATCGAATGCTTCACCAGCAGCATCATCAATCGTTGTACCAATCACTTCCATTTCCAAATGATCTCGAACCAAAACAATTTGTGTATGTCCACCAGAAACAGTTAAGCACAAAAATGGAAATTTAGGTTTTGGATTTTCTGCAAAATGAGCCAACACATGACCCTTCATGTGATTTACTTCAACCATCGGAATATCCAAACTCATCGCCATCGCTTTTGCAAACGAAACACCAACTAACAACGAACCCATCAGACCTGGCCCACGAGTAAAAGCAATCGCAGAAATATCCGATTTTGAAATTCCAGCTTGTTTAATCGCTAAATCAATCACTGGAATGATATTCACTTGATGAGCTCTCGAAGCAACTTCGGGTACAACTCCGCCATATTCTTTATGTGCGATTTGTGTCGCTGTATTGTTCGATAGAATTTCGCCATCTTTCAAAACTGCGGCTGACGTATCATCACAAGATGATTCAATTCCTAAAATTATTGTACTCATTTATTTTAAGTATAAAGTATGAGGTATAAAATGTTTTTGGTTCATTGACAATTTTTGCCAAAAGCAAAAATTATTGTTTGTAGCGGCTGTCTTTAGCTGCCGTAAACAGTTTCAAACAAAGACGGCAGTTAAAGACAGCCGCTACTGGCAAAAATTATCAAACAATCATGTTTTTTATACCAAAAAATTAAAGTTATTATAACATCGCATTTTTTACAACTATTTCAATAAAAAAATACGTTTTAATCATACGCTTTTGGACAAAGATAAAACCTTTTGGGATTTTATGATTCTTATATGAATAAGCCCAAATTTTATAGTATTTTTGTAGAGAAGAACAAATTGATAAACGAATACCTTTTTTTGAACAAAAAAGACAAAAACACGAACTCCTCCAATACCTTCAATGAGTGAACACAACAAAAATATTCTTCCGCAAGATGAAGAAGTAGTAGAAGTAGTGCAGGCTTCAAAGAAAAAGCAACGGTCATTGTTTTTTCGGTTGTTGCGGTTACTATTCCGCACCGCTTTTTTGTTGGGTTTGTTGTTAGTTATTTTGCGAATCTTGATTAGCATTCCTGTTGTTCAAAATAAATTGATTCAAGTTACAACGAAGCAACTTGCAAAACGATTAGATACAAGAGTAGAAATTGATGAAATCCAATTAGACTTCTTTGACCATTTAGATTTACATGGCATTTATATAGAAGATTTTCATGGAGATACATTGCTTTATACCGAACAACTACACGCAGACATCAAACTATTTTCATTAATTAATAAAAAAATAGTTATTGAAGATTTAGTATTTGAGAATACTCGATTCAATTTTCATACTTATCCATCCGAATATTACCCAGAGATTCGAGAACTTATACAAAGATTATCGAAACCATACGAACCTGGGCCACCAAAAGATAATCCTACTTTTTACTTTGATTGTAATAAGGTTTATTTTGATAATCTAAGATTTGGTTTTCAAGTTGCATTTAACGGCAGTAAGTTATTGGTTAATGTTAAAGACCTGATTTTAAAATTTGGACAAAGTGATTTTTACGAACGTCGCTTGAAGGTCAAATCAATTACCATTAATGAACCTAAAGGACAATTTGCGAAAGCAATATTTCATCCAATAGATAGTGCTAATTATCCTCAAAAACATCCTGCGGATACGATTAATTATCCGATTGATTCTACACAAGCAATATTTTGGCATATTACCGTTGATGATTTAAAGTTAAATAATGGAACTTTCAAATTTGATAATGTAAGTTTTAAAAATTATTTCGACTTGCCTTTTGATCCACAACATTTTGATTTTGAGGATGTTAATTTAAAAATCAAAGATATAAAATTAGAAAATCAAAAAGGAACGTGGGAAATCGAACGAGGAATTGCTCAAGAGAAACGAGGTTTCAAAATCACCAGCTTCAAGTCTAATATGATGGTGACCGTTGATACGATGGCATTTTTTGATTTAGCTCTGACAACGCCCGAAAGTTTTCTTGGTGATACAGTCATTTTTGCTTACCGACACATCAGTTCGATGGGAGATTTCAATAATAAAGTCAAAATGGATGTTCGTTCAAGAAACTCTGTGATTGCTATTCAAGATTTACTAATTTTTGCACCTCAACTAAAACGAAATGCTTTTTTTAGACAAAATAAAGAAGGTAAAATTTTATTCAAAGGCAGACTATTTGATCGAGTCAATCGCTTAAAAGGAGACGATTTGTATCTTTCTATTGGTCAAAATGCAACATTAAAAGGTAGTTTTCGGTCAAGAAATTTTACGAAGCCCGACGAAACATTGCTACAATTAAGTGTCGATAGATTGAACACTAATATGCGAAATGTTAAGTTACTATTTCCTGAACTTAACATCACAGAACAGTTCTATAAATTAGGTCGTATTTCATTTAATGGAACTTTCGACGGTTTCTACTCGGATTTTGTGGCAGATGGAAATCTACGAACAGATTTGGGTCGTGCCAAAATGTCTATTAACTTCAAATCTCCAACAAGTGTTGGTCGATATAGTGGAAATTTAAATTTATACGATTTTGATTTGAAAACATGGACAGGAAATGATGATTTTGGAAATGTGACCTTCAAATCAAAAGTATCAGGATCTGGTGCTACTCTACCAACTTTGAATATTAAGATTGATTCTGATATTGAAAGTTTTGTTTATAAAGAATATCCTTACGAAAATATAAATATTGATGGCATATTCAATAAGAAATCATTTATCGGTGAAATGGGAATTTCTGACGGAAATATCGATTTGATTTTTGATGGTGAAATGAATTTTAATGATACTTTACCAAAATTTGATTTAACATCAACGGTAAATCATTTGGACTTGAAAGCACTGAATTTATCTAATGAAACTTATACTTTCGATGCTCAATTGAACCTGAATTTTACAGGAGATGATTTAGATAATATTGTTGGTCAAGCCAGAATAGATGACTTAAATATAGAAACTGATACGGCCAAGTTTTATATTGATTCGCTGATTTTACGTTCAAGAATAGATAGCGATGGTTCTCGAAAAATGAGTTTAAGCTCCGAAATTCTGAACGCTTCGTTAGATGGAAAATATAATATCAATGGTATTGAAAAACCATTACTCAATTTTATAGCAACGAATTATCCTTCGTACGCTAAAAAATTAAATATTAAGTTTGATGAAGCTTACGCACAGAGTAATATCGAAGGAAGTGAAAAGTTTACTTTCAAGCTAAATGTATTCGATTCAAAAAACTTAACACATTTGTTAGATGCAAAATTAGACACAATTACAAATTTGGATGTTAAAGCGAATTTTAATAATTCCAACAACTCTTTCATGTTTTCTTTAGTTTTGCCATTAATAAAATATGATAATATTCAATTGATGAATATTACAACAAACGCAAATGGTGTAAAAGATTTAGGGACGGTTCAAGTTAAGGTACAAGAAACGAAAATCAATGATTTAACGATTCCTACCATTTCACTCAAAAATGAATTGTATAAGGACACCTTAAACTTTCAAACATCGGTTGCCAGTATAACAGATATTTTTTCTTCTCTAAATATCAATGGAGCTTTTTATATTGTCGATGATCAATTTCAAGTCAATTTAGACTCCTCTGATTTGAAAATAGCAGATGAAAAATGGCAAATCGAAGGAAATAATTATATTCAATTCGGAAGCGGTTATGTCCACACAAATAATTTTACATTACAAAGTGACGAAAAAACCATTGCTTTAAATAGTATTGGAGACAAAGGTTTGCAATTAGATATTGGGAATTTACCCTTGAACTGGTTAGATCAATTTTTTACGATTCCTTTTTTGAAATTTGATGGTTTGGTGAATGCAACGACTATCACCAAAGATTTATTTAATATTACGAATGATTCTATTTTAACTACTGTTTTTGTAGATTCTTTCTTTATTAATGACGACTATTTTGGAGAACTGAATATTGATGCTAATGTCGCCAAATTGAGAAAACCGTTACAATTTGATTTAGGTTTGAACAAGACTATTATCAATGATGAAAACAAACCTGAAGAACAGTTTTTAAATATTGTGGGTAAATATATTTTACCAATAGAGGAAATGGGTTCATCGTTCTTTAATCGACCGAATAGTTTCAACTTCAAAGCAACGGCTCAAAATTTACCGTTTAATGTTGCAGAATACTTTGTTCAAGGTATTTCGGGTACAAAAGGAAAAGTTTCGGCAGATTTAATTTTTACTGGAAGTGTTGATAATCCGAAAGCAAAAGGTAATTTGAGACTAACCGAGGCAGGAACTCGTGTTGATTATCTACAAACTTACTATCGTTTGGATGATGTTAATGTCACAGCGAAAGATAATTTTTTCGATTTTTCAGGTACAGAATTATTAGACAAATTTGGAAATGTGGCTTATGTCGAAGGTGGAATCAAACATCGAAAATTAAGTAATTTTGAATTAGATCTTAAAATTAATTCTAATCAATTTTTATTAATTGATACAGAAAAAAAAGATAACGAATTATTTTATGGTCGAGGAATCGGCTCGGCAACTGTTGAGTTTACAGGTTCTTTAATAGAACCAAACATTGATATTAATGCAACAACTTCGGGAGATTCATGGATGAATATTCCGTTGATGACTTCGAATAGTGCCAAAGCAGTCAACTTTATTGACTTCATCAATCCAAAGGATACTGCAAAGAATGAAAAGAAAGTAAACTTCTTTGGAGCAAACTTAAAATTAGAACTTAATGTCACACCTCAAGCAGAAATCTCCTTGATTTTTGATGAGTCGGTGGGTGATATTATGCGTGGTCGAGGTAAAGGTAATTTGACTATCAATGTTACAAATAAAGGGGAGTTTACAATGTTTGGTACGTATGAGTTAGTATCTGGTGAATATTTATTTACTTATTCTACAACACTTCTTAGTATTAATAAACCATTTTCTGTAAAAAAAGGAGGAACAATCACTTGGGACGGAAGTCCGTACGAAGCACAAATAAATATTGATGCGGTTTATAAAGATTTGCGAACTTCACCATATAATTTAGTTTTAGAATTTTTGAAAACTGATGATGAAATCGCATCGGCAAAGCGAGCAACGGATGTTGAATTATCTATGGAATTAAGAAATAATTTAATGAAACCTGATATTAGTTTTGATATTGCTTTTCCTAATTTAAATCAACAAATTCAAGCTATCGTAGATAATAAAATGCGGATAATCAAAGCTGATGACAATGAATTGAATCGTCAAGCTTTTGGCTTAGTTGTATTAAAATCGTTTTTGCCAAGCGAAGGCGGAAATGCAAACCTGGGTACAATTGGAAATACTTATGCGAATACTGTAAGTGAAATGTTCTCTAATCAACTATCACTTTATGTTACAGGTTTAGTTTCGGAGATTGTGACAGATGTTGATTTTTTGACTGGCGTAGATTTTGATTTTGTCTATCAGCCATTTTCTGATGTTACGATAGATAATCCTAATGAAGTAAATGATGTTACTAATCAATTCCAATTTAATACTCGTTCAAATTTATCATTATTTAATAGTGAGTTTATTGTCGGTGCAGGTGGTGGAATCGAAAATTCTGCTACACAAGGCAGATATTTTACAGGAGATTTTGTAGTCGAATATATTGTTTCTGAAAATGGACGACTACGATTAAAGGCTTATAATCGCTCCGAACCTGATATTACAGGAAATCGAAATCAAACAGGAATTGGTGCATCATATAGTATAGAATTTGATTCTTTCAGACGAAATAAAAATAAGAATAAACCACAACCAATTTTACCTGATAGTATTCAAAAATAATAATTTTGATAAAAAATAATAAAAAACGATAAAAAATAAAGATAAACGCTACAACATTACAATGAAAAGCTTCAAAACTTTGTATTTAAATGCTAAGATATTCAGGATAAGCCGATTAAAATCTACTTCTTTAGATATTTTTTTTGCAAAAAAAACATAAAACAGTTCAAATCTTAACATTCAAAATATAGTCTTTGTATCTTTATTAGCTTTTTTGATAAAGTTCTATCTAAAAAACGAGCTTTCAACTTGATTCAACTTGTAAATTTATTTCTATACTTTTATGATAAAATAATTCACATACCACTGTACAAATTTTCTATAAAAAAATAAGCATCATCATGAATTTTAAAACACTGCTATTATTCTCACTATTACTATTGATTATCAGTTGTGATAACAATGCACCTGACGAACAGGATGCTTCAATGGCTTTGCCACACTCGAAAGATATGCCTGAAGAAGAACCGTCTGAGGCTGAAAAGCAAAAGTTATTGGATGCAACAGGAAAAGATGTAGAAACTTTATCTTTTATGGAGTTTCAAAATCTAATTAAATCAAACGATAAAGACAAATTGTATATCTATAATTTTTGGGCAACTTGGTGCAAACCTTGTGTGGAAGAAATGCCTCACTTTGAGTCATTCGCAATGGCTTATCCCGAAAAAGTAGAAGTTATTTTTGTTAGTTTGGACAATCCTGCAAAAGTTCAAGAAGAAGTACAACCTTTCGTTAGAGAAAAAGAAATTACTTCGGAAGTTGTCCTATTAGAAAACTTTGGAGATGAACAAATTTCAGCAATGAACAAAGATTGGGATGGAGCAATTCCAGCTTCTTTATTTGTGAATCATCAAAAAGGCGTAAACGACTTTCGTCAGCAATCATTTACATTTGCTGAACTTAAAGCCGTACTTTCTCCTTATTTAATGATGATTGATTAAGTGAACGGTTAGTTTAAGAAATTGTCAAAAAACCTATAAGGTTTTTAAAACCTTATAGGTTTAAACACTGATTATCAACAATATATAAATATAAATTTATACACTTTGTTTATTTTTCAATAATTACAATATCAATGTTTCATCATAATCCAAAAAATAATTCTCACCCAAACTAACTAATACAAAACCCGATTTTTGTTCCTCACAAACCTCCTCAATCAATGCACAAGCAACTTTGATATTTGCTTCATCTAAATGCGAAAATGGTTCATCTAAAAACAAAATATCAAACGGCTGACACAAAGCACGAATAATCGCAATTCGTTGTCGTTGACCATAAGACATTGTACCACAAGTTTGTCCCAAAATTGATTCAACACCTAAACGTTTTGCCATTGCTTTGATTTGTTCCGTTGATTTTATATTGGTTAGTTCCGATTTTAATCGAATATTTTCCAAACCAGACAGATTTAAAAACAAGCGTAAATCTTGAAATACAATAGCAACATGCTCTTGTCGAATTGTTGCCCAATTATCTAAACCAAACTGTTTAACATCTTGATTATCAAAAGTTACTTGTCCGCTATAATCTTTTCGCAAACCATACATTGCATGAAGAAACGTTGATTTTCCTTTTCCAGAAGCTGCTGTCACCAAGTATCGTTTTCCTTTTTCGATATTCAGTTTTGTCGCCCAAATATTTGATTGTTCCATTAATACTGATGGAATCGGTTCAGGCTGCACATTATTCAGTTGAAACATTATTTTTAGTTTAAGTAGTTTGAATAGTTTAAGTAGTTTGAGTAGTTATTAGTATCTTACTAAAACTACCGAACTACTTAAACTACTAAAACTAAAATTACATTTCTACATCATCAGCTTCCCATTCCGCTTCCCACTCTTTACGTTCTTTTTCTGACTCAAGATAAGCATCATTCATATTTTCAATTAAAACTTGAAGTGCATTTTTAGACTTATCAGCCATTGTGATTTTAGAAGAAGACTCGCTCCAACCGATTGAATATTGCATCGTTTCCATTCCGCCAGTATTCATATCCATAGGTGTCAGACCTGCAAAACCTTCTGTTGCGTTAGCATAATCCATATACATTCCGAAAACACCGTTTGCACTTTTGTATGTTGACTTACTTACTCTTTCTGATTTGCTCAATCCGCCTTTTTCCATTTTAGAAATATAAGCCATATCATTAGAAAAAATCATGACTTTACCATCAATAATCATCTTTGCAGAAGGCATTCCCATTCCACCAATAGCATAACTATTATCACCATCTTTTTTGAAGATTCCCATTGCTTCACCTTTATTCAAAATCTCGTCTAAAGCTTTTCTATCACCGATTTTCAAAGTCATTACACCAGCAGGTTCATCACTTCCTTTTTTTGCATTCATAGTTACTGCCATATCACCATCAATTGCTTTTGCAATATCATCCGTTGTCAATCCAACAGAATTCATATACATATCAGCCATTCCGTTGACACCTTTATCCTTTAATAATTGATTAACACCAGCGAAATTTAATTTTCCGGTCATTAACATTACTAAATCATTACCAGGCAAATACTTTGAAAAATCCGTTTCAGAACCTTCACCAAAAAGCATTTTCAAATCAGACTTCAACCCTTTTGATAATTCAGAGTTTCCTTGGCTAACAATTTCTCCTTTTTTGAAATCCGTATAACCTGAAAACTTATTGTTTTTTAAGTCTTCTTTACTAACAAACATTTCACTCATCGCCAACTCATCACCAAACATATCAACAATAGAAGAACTCGAAAAATAATAGTTAATGTCATGATTTCCACCTAACGCTTTTGCTGCATCACTATTATCAGCAATTGATGAACTTCCATTAAATACTTTGTCTAACATTTTTCCAACACCCTTATCATCACCATATTTATCTGCAAGCGCACCTACAAAGCCGATAGATCCATTCCAAGCCACGACACTTTCGTTATTCGTAGCATATTGATAACCTTTTCCTTTTGTAGCATCCATATCAGACTCTTTCACTAATGCTTCAAAATCTCCTTCATCTGCTATTTTAAAAGTAAATCCAATCAATCCATTATCTTTACTTTCCATATTCATAAAAAAGTAAGCATTTTCATTTAAGTCGATACCTGATTTTTCTGGATTTTCTAAAATTTTCGCCATGGTTTCACCTTGTTGACGAGCGGCTTCCGCAACCATGTCTTTATAAAAATCCATTTTCTTCACAGCATCCATATCTGCTTTATCCATCAAACTTTTTAGATTGACACCCACAACCATTGCTGAATTTTCAGGTACAGCTGATGCTGCTGTTTCTTCTAAATTCGCTGACCCTAAACTGCCACCGTTACAAGCGAAAAGCCCCATCATTGCAACAGCACACACAACTACTAACCAAAGATTCTTCATTTAATTGATTATTTTTTTGAATTAAATTTTTATTTCTATTAATAAAACGTTTCAAAAGTCACCATAATCACAACACCTCCAAAATCCAATAGATAAAAAACCATTTTAGTACGACTAAAATGACCATTAACCATTTTACCGATTTAGAAACATCTGTTCTAATGTTTGCATATTTGTTGTATCTACTAATTCATATTCTTGAATTGGTAAGCCTTCGATTTGTCTTTTGCTATAAATTAAACCAATATTTTTAGCATAAACTTCTTCTATTAATCCTCTAAAAGTTTGAAAACCATCTTCTTGTGTCCCTACCGATATTTCTTCTCGAATTCCGAATTTTACACAATCATAATCTTTTCCTTTCCAATTATAAGTTTCGTAACCCATAAAATGACGATTGCGAATAATACTGTAATCTGCTCCATCTTGCCAATTTACATCATACAAAAACACACTTGAAGAATCTTGCATCTCAAATGGAAAAACCGCTGGAGACTCAATAGTCACATCAATTGGTTGACAAATATCTGGTTCTGCTTCGTTATAATTACACAAACGCATTCGATGTAAAGCCGTTCCATTCCTCAAAACATCTTCCGTAGTGATTTGCTCAATTCTCAGTTGTGCATTATACTTTGTTCCTATAAAATATCCACCTTGTTCTAAAAAATACCAAAAGTAAGATTCTAAACTATCATTATTCACAGGCGTATAAACGTATACTTTCCCAGTTGATAATTCATCAATAGGATAATAAAAATCTTTGAATTGAAAAGGAGCTTCTACCCTTTCCGCTTCATTTTTACAACCGATTATTAACACTATAATTCCTATTAAAAATAAATATTTTTTCATTGAATATATTTTGTCCAGTAGCGGTTGCTTTAGCTGCTGAAAATTTATTTAAAACGGTAGCTAAAGCAGCCGCTACGTTAGAAATTCAAAGATAACCAAACGTGATAAAAATCATCAATTATCAAACAATTCCACCGTCAATTGTTTATACCTTTGCTAATGAAAAATTAAAAATAAATATTTGAATTACATTCATTAACTTAAATGAATATAACTATGCTACAAAGTGAAAAAATTGCTTCGTTTAGAGAAGATTATGAAAACAATACTTTAGAAATAAATGAAGTTGTTACAAATCCAATTGAGCAATTTGAAGTTTGGTTTAATAAAGCACTAAATTCTAATGAGTTGATGCCAAATGCAATGACATTGGCAACAGCTACAAAAGAAGGTATTCCTTCTGCAAGAATTGTCTTATTAAAAGGTGTTCACCATGGACAATTTACTTTTTATACTAATTATAATAGTAAAAAAAGTCAAGAACTCATTGACAATCCAAATGCTGCTTTGGTTTTCAACTGGCTAAGTATGCAACGACAAATTCGCATAAAAGGAACAGTCAAAAAAATGGATAGAAAACAATCAGAAGCTTATTTTCAAAGTCGCCCAAAAGGTAGTCAAATCGGGGCTTGGTCATCTCCTCAAAGTAAAGTTATTGATGATAGAAGCATTTTAGAAAACAAAAAAGTGGCTTTAGAAACTGAATATCAAAACACGGAAATTTTACCTTGTCCACCACATTGGGGCGGATTTTTGATTGAACCGAATGTCATAGAATTTTGGCAAGGTCGTGCTTCTCGTTTGCATGATAGGATTTGTTATACTAAATTGGGGAATGATTGGAAAATTGAGCGTTTAGCTCCTTGATAGATTGTGTGATTGTGTCGCTTCGCTGATTGTGTGATTGTGTGATTGTTAATCGAATATACGTAAAAACAATCAGCGAAGCGATACAATCATACAATCAGCGAAGCGACACTATTTAATAAATAACCAATGAAAAAAATCCTACTTCTTTTAAGCGTAATCTTTTTTATAACTTGTACACCGAGTGAAAAAATTGCGAATGTAGAAACGTTAAATTCTAACGTTTCAGCGAATGAATTTGCTATTGTCATTCATGGTGGAGCTGGTTATCGAAAAGTGAATGATGAAAAAGATAAAATCACGAAAGCAAAACTGGAAGAAGCCTTGAAAGTTGGTTATGCGATTTTGGAAAAAGGTGGAAATGCGGAAGTTGCAGTTGTAGCAACGATTAAAATTTTGGAAGATTCGCCATTATTTAATGCAGGAAAAGGAGCTGTTTTTACAAATGAAGGTAGAAATGAATTAGATGCGTCGATTATGCACGGTAAAGATTTGAATGCTGGTGCAGTCGGTGGCGTAACGATTGTCAAAAACCCGATTACAGCTGCTCAAGCCGTGATGAACAACTCAAAACACGTTATGATGGCAAATCAAGGTGCAGAAAAATTTGCGATAGAGCAAGGTTTAGATACGGTTTCTAATTCGTATTTTTATACCGAAAATCGTTGGAAAAGTCTGCAACGTGCGAAGAAGCGTGAAAATGGCAATTCTTACATTCCTAAAAATCCCGAATACAAGTTTGGAACAGTTGGCTGTGTGGCTTTAGATAAAAATGGAAATATTGTTGCAGGAACTTCTACTGGCGGAATGACGAACAAACGTTATGGTCGAATCGGTGATTCGCCTGTAATCGGTGCAGGAACGTATGCAAATAACGCAACTTGTGGTATTTCTTGTACTGGTCATGGGGAATTTTTTATTCGTTATGCGGTTGCTCACGATGTTTCGGCGATGATGGAATATAAAGGTGTGGATTTGAAAACAGCTGCAAATGACGTTGTGAATAGGAAATTGGTCGAAGCGAAAGGTGAAGGTGGATTGATTGCGATTGATAAGTTTGGTCGTGTCGTTATGCCGTTTAATTCGCCTGCGATGGCACGAGGTTATATGTTGCCTGATGGAAAAGTTCATGTTTATTTTTATAAGGATGAACCGACGAGTAGTTATTAGTCAGTAAGCAGTTTTCAGGCACTAACAGTAAAACAGTGCAAACTTTATCATCTAAAAAAAACATACAAAATTCCGTCATGCTGAACTTGTTTCAGTATCTCCTAAACTTTAAGTTCATAACTTTAATAAAATTGTACCTAAAATACTGGGAGATGCTGAAATGAATTCAGCATGACGGAAATTGTTTGGTTTTTTACTAATCGAATACGTTTCAAACTTTTGTGTAAATGAACAGAGGATTTATATTCAATAACGAGGAAATGCGACAAAATAAGCAACGAACCAATCATTTATTAGTGATTGGAATTGATGAGTATGTGCAGTGTCCAAAGTTGAATAATGCGGTGAAAGATGCGAAAGATTTGATTGCTCTCTTGATGGAAATCTATGATTTTCAAGAAGAAAATATTACGGCATTGTTTGATGAAAATGCAACAGAGAAAAATATTATTCAAACTTTTCGGAAATATGCTCAATCGCTTTCGGCAAATGATAACTTGTTAATTTACTTTTCTGGTCACGGTTTTTTTGATGATGTTTTTAATGAAGGTTATTGGATTCCTGTCGATGGTGAGTTAGGTGTGACGAATGATTATATTCCAAATAGTCGAATTACGACGATGTTGAAAGCGATAAAATCGCATCATACGGCTTTGATTATTGATTCTTGTTTCTCGGGAACATTGTTTTCGCAAGTGCGTTCGGTTGGTCATCGGTTTGCTGCAAAACCAAGTCGTTGGGCGTTGGCTTCGGGTCGCAATGAAGTCGTTTCTGATGGTTCAGCTGGTGGAAATAGTCCGTTTGCCGTTTCTGTTTTGGAGTTTTTGAAAGATAATAAAGCTCCAATGATTTTATTTTCCGATTTGGTGCAATATGTAAAAATTGCGACAAGCAGAAATGCGTCACAAACACCGATTGGAAGTCCGTTACAAAATGTTGGTGATAAAGGTGGCGAGTTTGTTTTCTATCTTAAAAATGTAAAAAATCAACCACAAATCTCCAATGAAACGCCATCTATCATTATTAAAAAAGAAAAAAATACGTACAATACGATAAAAGAAAAATCAACAAAACCTGAAGAAA
>JBGCFH010000116.1:0-12007 GCA_045106825.1 Saprospiraceae bacterium
TTATGAAGGTAAAGTTGTTGAGGAATTAAATGATTTAATTTTTGATTTATATGATTTATCGTATTTAGAAAAACAGCGAATTAAGGATTATTTTTTACCTAAAAATGCTAAAACAACACCACAATTTTTAGAACAATATAAATCAGCATTTCTTGATACAGTTAGTATCTATCTACAAAATCCGATTGACATAGAATCGTATAAAGCGGATTTTGGTTTAATTGTCGTAAAAGTATTATTGAATAAAAATAATTCGGACACGCCAAGTTCTAAAAAAGTTGCATACTTTGAATTAAGTGAAATATTTGAACAAAACCCTACGGAAAACTTCATTGCTTCTACTGAAAAAATCTTTGGAAAAGATTGTCTTTATATTATCAAAAAAGATGTAAAACCGAATTGGTCTGAAACGAAGGCTTATGAAGATGGACAAGAACTACTCAAACTCTTAAACTAAATGGATAAAAAACACAATAGAGAATATGTCAAAATTCCTAAATCTTCTATTTTGCCTGATAGTAGCAATAAGAAAAGAACTTTAGATGATAAGTTTTGGATTAACTTAATCCATATTCATTTGCTGACATTTTATAAAAATCATGATGAAGAGGAATTAAAAAAACTTATTATTGAGGAGGATAAAAAAAGTCGTAGTGATATAGAAGACCTTATCAAAGATTATATGATGGAATGGTTTAAGACCAATAATAAAAGAATGTTTCGACAAGGAATTATTGTAAATACTGAACCTAAAGTCAAGTATGAACAAAAAGGATTTTACGACTTGAAATTTGAACATAGTGATTGGGTTAATTCTAAAACTTCCAGTCTGAATTATTATGTATTAGAGTGTAAAAACCTTGAGAACTCAGCCAGTTTAGTAGCAAAATACGTTTTTTATAAACGTACACCAAAAGAAAATGACGGCGGAGTTTATCGCTATTTCAATGGAAAATATGCACAAAGTCAAAACTTTGGTGGAATGATAGGTTTTGTATTAAAAGGTGATATTCAAAAAATAAAAACTAAAATCTGTAAGAAATTAGAAACCGAATTTGATACAAGTCCAAACGGAGATTTAATCAAAATCAACCATAGTTCTATTGAATCAAATGATTTTACATTCGATAGTATTCATTCAAGGAAAGATGGAAATTTTACAATTCATCATTTATTATTTGATTTTAATATTGAATGATTTTAACCAAGTTTCAACATCAAAATGACAACACAAACGCATAATCATTCCGAACATCTTGATAATCAATCTCTAATTCTTCACATTCCGTTTTCCAATTTTTGATTTGCCAATACTTATTTGAACTATCAAAAATCAGCATTTTAAAATCAAAATATTGGTTTAAATCTGCGATTTTTAAACGTGGCGAATTACTAATTATTAAATAATCCAATTCTAATTTTTCACGACTTACGATATTTTTATTATCAATAATTAGAAACGTTTTATCATAAAATTGAATCAAATTATTGGA
Organism: Saprospiraceae bacterium; assembly: GCA_045106825.1. Taxonomy (GTDB): domain Bacteria; phylum Bacteroidota; class Bacteroidia; order Chitinophagales; family Saprospiraceae; genus CAWVWD01. The sequence continues at coordinate 1,494 of JBGCFH010000116.1, forward strand.
TTTGATAAGATTGTTTTGAGTAATATTTTTATTAATATTCAAGCTATCAACTATTTTTATATTTCGTTGATAATGATGTGTTTGTGCTGCAAATTCATAATTTTTAATTGTTAAATTTTCACTTTGTAAAGTCGTTACTTTTCGACCATTAATAAAGTCAATCGCTGTCGCATTCGACAAACTGTAAATGACAACTTCTTTCTGTTTGGACGATTGCCAATCATTATAAAAACTAAAAATCGCTAACAACAAAACTAAACTCAATGAAAACAACAACCAACGAATCCGACGAGTTTGGAGCAACAAACCGAAACCTAATATTGCGATAAGCAACACATAAAATTCCCAACTCGAAAACCACAAACCTTTGATAAGTGAAAATGGTAAAGCATGAATTTTATTAATCAAAACATTCATCAACCAAATAATCCATTCTAATAATTGACCAATCAAATTGCCTAAAAAAGGAAGCGAACCAAATGTAAAAAATGCAAGTCCAACACTCAAAATAACAGCAGCAGCAGGAATTACAATCGCACTCGACAGCCAAAACCAAACAGGAAATTGATGAAAATAATACAACGTAAACGGCAATGTTCCTAAAGTCGCAGCGATAGAAACCGTCGTGAGTTGCCAAAAATAGTTGATGAATTTATATTTTGGTAAATACCAAATTGCGATTTTTGGTTGAAAATAAACGATTCCGAAAACAGCCGCATACGATAACTGAAAACCAACCGAAAACAAAAAATACGGATCTATCAACAACAAAACTAAAGCAGAAGCTGCTAATACATTATAAATATTAGGTTTTTTGTCCATTTCTAAACCTAAAACTAACAACGAAAACATCACTGTTGCTCGAATTACGGAAGGCGAAAAACCCGTTAAAAGTGCATAAAACCAAAGCGGAAAAATCATCATCATCAACTTTAACCATTTTCGTCGCCAACGAAACCGCTTCAACAACCAACGCAAAATCATCGCAATAATTCCAACGTGTAAACCCGAAACTGCCAAAACGTGAATCGCTCCAGTTTCCGAATAAGCGGCTTTGATATCTTCCGACAATTCATCTTTAAATCCTAATAACAACGCCATTGCAACGCCTTGTTCTGCTTCGCCTTTGAGATAGGTTTTTATTTGCTTAATTCGACTTGCTCTTATTTTATTAATTGCGTAGAATAATCCTTTATTTTCGTTATCTAACCTTTGCCAACTTCCTGTTTTCAAATACGTTTGATAATGTATTTTCTTATATTTTAAGAATTGTTTGTAATCAAATTGATGTGGATTTTTGGGTAATTCAACTTCATTTATGAATGATTGAAAAAGAATTTTTTCACCATAATTTAGTTTTTTTGCTAAAGAATCAGCCTCAACATAACACAGTATTTTACCAAAAACAGAAGTCAAACTATCTTGATTTATTCCTATTTTTTTAATCGACAATTCGATTTTAGTTGTATTCTTTGTAGTCGGAATATTGATAATTTCGCCAATTACCCAATATTTTGACAATTCCGTTTTTTGTTGAATAAACTGTTGATAATGAGTGTCATAAATCGAATCATTGTTCCAAAAAATCAATTGCCAACCTAATAAAAACAAAACAATATTTAGCCAGACACCAACTATCCATTGTTGATAATAGTTAAATTTTATTTTAATAACTAAAAAAGATATTAGCAGCAAAACACCCAAAATCAATATTGGAAAAGGCAGACTTTGTTCGACTTGATTATTACACCAAATACCAAGTATCAACGGAATCGTTAAGCGAATAAAAGGAATCGCTCGCCAGTTAACTTTAGGGAACATATTTTGGGAAGTTAAAGTGTTTTTGAAATATAGGTTAAAATAATAAAACTCTATAAGACAATATAAATCCAAAACTAAAAAAGTGAAAAAATCACGTATATTTACTCGTTTTTTATGCATCGTTTTGTGGATTTTTATTAAAATCTATCAATAACCATTTCATTATTCACAACAAAGCCTTAAAAATCGTTAGCAGATTGATAAAGAAAAGTAGAATCCAAAAGATTGTTAAAAAACATCTTACTTTTGCAAAAAATCATTGAGGATAAATATGAAAAAGTTTCTAACTACAATCGACCGATACATCATCAAAAAGTTTTTGAGTACGTTTTTCTTTGCTGTACTTATCTTTACGATGGTCGCTATGGTGATTGATTTTAGTGAGCGAATTGATGATTTTTTGGAAGAAAAAGTACCTTTGAAGGAAATTATTTTTGAGTATTACCTCAATTTTATTCCTCAAATCAACGCCATGCTTTGGCCATTATTTACATTATTATCCGTTATTTTTTTTACATCTCGTTTGGCAGCAAATTCTGAGATTTTATCTATCCTAAATAGTGGTGCAAGTTTTAAACGAATCATGCGACCTTACTTAATTGCAGCTTCTTTTTTAGCATTAATTCACTTAGTAAGTAATCACTTTTTGATTCCGAATGCAAATCTTGTAAAAGTCGCTTTTGAAAATAAGTATGTATCTAAGGTAGATTTAGAAAGCAAGAATGATCATGTTCATTTCTTCTTAGACGAATACACAAAAGTCTATGTAAAATATAATAGTAAATCGGATTCGGTTGCACACGGTTTTGGGTTGGAACAGTTTGATTCGAGTGGACAATTACTTAGTGAAACAGTTGCCGATTTGGCTCGATGGAAAACAGAAACAAAAAGCTGGCAAATGGAAAATGTTCGTATTCGACATTTTGACGGCTTAAATGAACGCCTCGAACGACATACTCGATTAGATACCGTTATTAACTTACATCCAAAAGATTTTATACGACGAGATAATTATAAAACAACAATGACAACACCTACGCTTTTAGAGTTCATTCGTAAAGAAGAAGCTAAAGGAGTCCGAGCATTTACCTCCTTTGAAGTCGAAGTACATCGTCGTAGTAGTGATCCATTTACGATTATTATTTTGACTTGTATTGGAATGGCTGTTGCTTCTCGCAAAATTCGTGGCGGTGTTGGATTAAACTTAGCGAAAGGTGCAGTTATTGGAGCATTGTTTATTGTAATGACTCGTTTTTCGGCTACACTTTCGACCAATTCAGGTTTACATCCTTTCCTCGGTGCTTGGCTACCAAATATTCTATTTATTGGTGTCGTGATTTATTTAATTCGAAATGCACAGCAGTAATTTAGTTTTAGTAGTTTTAGTAGTTTTAACTTGGTATTTTTTTGTTAAAACTACTAAAACCACACTAAAACTACTGCACAACTATCTTAAACCATTGTGTTCCTTCACCAATATTCATTTTGACAAAATAAACACCGTTTGTTAGGTTATATTCTTTCAAGTTAAAAACAGCTTGTTGTTGTCCAGCGGTTTGTGTTTCAGATTGTAATGAAACAACTTGACGGCCTTGAACATCATGTATTGCGATATTAACTTCTTCTTTTTGCGAAAGCATATATTCTAATGTTAATATATCAGAAGTTGGATTTGGATAAAGTTTAAAGTTATTATCTTCTACCAAATTCGTAGTGCTTACTGGCCACGAAACGGTGATATAATCCAATGTTGTCGTGTCATCTGTTCCAAAGAAATTTGTCACTGTTAACGAAACATCGTAAACCCCTGCAACGTCAAATGTTACTTCTGGATTTTGAGAAGTATTACTTGTACCATTGACGTAAGTCACCGTTGCTGGATTAAACGACCAATTGTGTTGAGCAAAAAATGAATTGGTTGTGAGCTCAACGGTATCTGTCGTAAATGGTAAGATATTATCTGCTTCAAAAGATGCTGTCGGTGCAAGAGGCGAAATTGCTGTTGTGCGGAAACTATCACGATAAGTTACTGTATTTGGCAAAAAGCTACCCAAAGTTACTGGACCAGCAACTTGAAATACTGGATAACCTTGACCTGTCGCTAACCATTTTACTTCTCTTTGATGATTATCAAAAGCAAAATTAAGTAATGCCCCCAATGAAATTGAATCTCGTGATACAATATCTGTCGTGACACGTAATGCGTTGAAAGTGCCATAAGGAGTTGTGATTTGTCCCCAACCATCAACCGTATTTAGTCTATAACCTTCCGTTTGTATTGTTCCTAATGTCAATAAACTTAAGGTGTATGAAAATGTCGAACTATCAAAATCATTATAATCTAAAGGAAACTGATAAATTTCATCTTCATCAGAGTAAAATGATGGAATTGGGAAACCTGAATATTTTATTCCAATGCCATCTATTTCAAATGTTGAAGAAGTATTTCTATAAAAACGATAAACATCGTTAAATTGAAACTGACCAAAACCAATACTATCTGCTTCTAATTTTCCGTATGCTCCAAAGAAAAAGAATGAATAAGGAGTCTGTGATGCTGGTTTGTACTCTTCCACTGTTTGTCCATCTGCTTCAAGGTGTGAAAAGTCCCAAACAACGTTTGCACCAGTTGTAACATAATTGCTTTCTGTCAACGAATCTAAATTTGTGGTACTATAACGTAAAGTATCGCCACTTCCAGGCAAATCAGTATTAATAATAGTAATTTGGGCATTCATTACCAATGAAAATATCATTAATAGTAATAAAGTTGTAAAATTCTTAAACATTGTCTTTTAATATTTTTATAATCAAATAATTGTTAATTACTATTAAAATAACACTTTTTTGATTAATATTTGATAAATAATTAGTGTGTTCTAAGAAATTATCTCAATAAGTAGAAACCTAAAAAAAATAGTTTTAAATGTTAAAGGTTATAAAGAGCAAAACATTTTTCCATAAAATGGAGAAAAACAGTATTTTTGCCAACCTTTTGGTATTTTCCTGTAAAATTCAGAAAAAATATCTGACTTTTACAGGATTATAACGGAATTATTAAAAGAATAACATCATTAAACAACACGAATAACAACGTCAATTCGTTGGCTATTCGATTTCATTTTTACTAAAAGTTTAATACAACAATGGCACTTATAGGTGAAATTCGTCAAAGAAGCTGGCTCTTAATCCTTATGATTGGGCTTGGTATGGGAGGTTTCCTATTGATGGATATGATTGGAAATAACGGTAGTAGTATTTTTAGCAATAGAAATACAGTTGGAGAAATTGCGGGTGAAGATGTTTCTATTACGGAGTTTCAACGCAGACAAGAACAATTATACGGACAATCTGCGGCTGATCCTTTTTCAGTAAGAGAAGGTACTTGGCAGTTTTATGTAAGAGAAGCAATCATTCAAAAAGAAGCAGCAGCTTTAGGACTTGGTGTAAGTGAAGAGGAGTTGAATGAATTGTTATATGGGCCAAATCCACAAACTATAAGCCCTGTGATTCGTCAGCAATTAGGTGATCCTCAAACAGGTCAAATTGATATGGAACGATTAGCAAACATTCGTAGAGCAGTCGAAGGAGGTCAAATTGTGGGAGCAGAATTAGCAAGTTGGAATAGTTTAATCGAACAAGTAAAGTTGGATAGATTAGAAACTAAGATTAATACAATTGCTGCTTCAGCTATTTATACACCGAGTTGGATGGCAGAAATGGAACACAATGCGACTAATCAAAAAGCAGATTTCCGTTTCGTATCTATTCCTTATGCAACAATTGAGGATAAAGAGGTGAAAGTAACGGAGAGTGAGATTAAGTCATATATCAAAGAGAATAGTGGCAAGTTCAAAAGTAATGAGGAAACTCGTAAATTTAGCTATGTTTTATTTGATGTAGAGCCAACTCAAAAAGATTCTGCTGATATTGCTGAAAAATTAATAAATGAAATTGACAGTTGGACTTCAACTGATGATGATTCTTTGTTTGTAGTGAATAGTACAGGTGGAATTTATAGCGAAACTTATGTAAAGAAAGATGAATTAGCACCTCAAGTAGCGGATACTTTAGCTCAAATCGCTAATGGTACAATCATCGGCCCTTACATTGATGGAAGTAAATATAAAATCGCTAAATTATTAGATAAGAAAGTAATTCCAGACTCTGTTGATGTAAGACACATTTTACGTAATGTTGATGTGAATGCTCAAAATGCTTTTGAGATAGCTCAAACACAAAGAAAATTATTGGATAGTTTAATCACAGAGTTAGAGAATGGTGTAAGTTTCGATTCTTTAGCAGCTCAATTTAGTGAAGATCCGGGCAGTAAAGATAAAGGTGGAGTTTATGAAGCAGTACCTCCAGGTCGTATGGTTCAACAATTCAATGATTATATCTTCTATCAAGGTGATGTTGGAGAATACAAAATCGTAGGAACTCAATTTGGTTTACACTTAATCGAAGTGACTCGTAAATACAACACTTCTAACTCAACGGGTTATCAGGTAGCTTATATTCAAGAAAGTATCATTCCAAGTCAAGACACGGAGAAAGATGTTTTACGTAATGCTGCTAAGTTTGCCGCTTCATTGAAAGACTTAGATGATTTACAAGCAAAAGCAAAGAAAGAAGGCTACGAAGTACAAACAACTACAATCGGAGCAAAACGCAATGACTACCGTCTAATGGGCATTGGAAATGGTCAAGCAGCTCGTGACATCATCAAATGGGGTTATGATGCGGATAAAAATGATGCTTCTCGTGAAGTCTATACTTTTGAAAATGAAGGGGACGATTTATTTATTGATAAATATGCTGTGGTTGCATTACAAGAGGTTGTATCAGAAGGTTTGGCAACATCAAGTGCTGAGGCAGAAACTGCTGTAAGAAATCGCAAGAAAGCCGAAATGATTATGGCTAAAATCAAAAAAGGTCAAGCTTTAGATGCTGTCGCTTCTGCAAATAGTTCACAAGTACAAACGGCAAGTCAAGTAAACTTCAGTACGACAAATGTTCCAGGAATGGGCAACGAACCAAAGGTTGTAGGAAAAGTATTTAGTGCTTCTACTAAAACAAATGAGGTTTCTGCTCCAATCGCTGGAAATACTGCTGTTTATGTTATTGAGGTGACTTTCAAACCTGAACCAACGACACCAACTGATTTACCAACTGCAAAGCAACAAGCTTCAGCAGCATTAAAAGGTCAAGTTAGAGGTCGTTTGTATCAATCATTATTAGAACAAACTGAAGTAAATGATTATCGTTACCGCTTCTTCTAAGCAGTTCGATTTTTTAATATAAAAGCCTTCTACGAAAATTCGTAGAAGGCTTTTTTGTTTTTCAAATATTGACAATTCTGACAAAGGCAACCCTGTTTACTCTACTTCAAACTTAACAATGCTTCAAAAATCTTCCCATCAGAAATAGCTCCACCATTTTCTAACATATTAAAAATCTCTTTCTTGGGATTATTTTCCTTATAAGCTTTCTCTGCACTATACATTTGTACACTTCCCGCTGGTGCATATTTTAAGTATGCCAACATATTTTCGACCGTTTGACTTTGTGTAAAATCAATACCCGCAACACTACTGACTTTCAGACCTAACAATTCAATCTTATCATCTAAACAGCGAAAAGTTTTAATATCATATTGGCTACGATGCTCAATGTATTTTACTTTTTCTAAGACTTTATCAAATACAACATCACTAAATATTTCTATCAATCCTTCGGCACGTTCGGGATTTTCTTTTTTGATTTTTTCCCAATCATCCGCAGTTACGGTATTCGACACCAAAAAACGAACAAACTCGTTTTCCATGTCATTCAATTCCTCTAATGTTAATCTACGATATTTCATTTTATGATAATTTTAAGGCACAAATTTAATAGATAAATATAGGTTTTTGTACTTTTACGAAGCATTTAGAAAGAAGTAGATTTGAATTGATTCTATGTTTTTTCAACAAAAAGTATGAATTTTGTAATATTAGTGTATAAAATTCATACAAATTTTCCTATTCTAAATGTTATTTGACGTTACCGTTTTAAATTTGATATCTGATAATAAATAGGTAGATTACAAATATTCTTTCATAATTATATCACTAACAATCATGGTATTAGATTTTTTATATAAAATAAACCTATCTACCGAGAAATAATAAAATTAATAATCACACCTCTTTGTATTCGCCAATGTTCATTCCAGAACAACTTTATTAAAAACATGAGTATATTCTCATATGTAAAAATTATAATTTAAATTATTACCAACGATGTTACCAATAGTTAAGTTTGAAGCAAAAGATAAAGCGGAGTTTTTCAACACGCTACGACAAAGAGTAAATAACTACTTTGAAACTAAAAAAATCGCACGTACTGGAAACAGCACAATGATCATTAAAACCTTTGCAATGTTTGCTATTTATTTTGTGCCTTATTTCTTAATAATGAGTAGTGCATTCCCGCTTTGGGCGATGTGGCTTATGTGTGCAGTTATGGGTGTTGGTGCAGCAGGAATCGGTTTTTCTGTTATGCACGATGCAAATCATGGTGCTTACACTCGAAACAAAACGCTGAATGAAATCATTGGTTTAAGTATCAATGTTGTTGGAGGAAGTTCCTTTACATGGAAAGTTCAACATAATTTTTTACACCATACTTATACGAATATTTATGAGTTGGATGAAGATATTGCAGATAAACCGATTTTGCGTTTGTCACCACATGGAAAGCTATTAAAAATTCATCGTTACCAACATATTTATGCCACGTTTTTATACACTTTGGCAACGGTTGGTTGGGTAACCAAAAAGGATTTTGCACAATTAGTAAAATATAATAAAGAAGGCTTAACACAAAAGTTAGGTTTCAATCCAAACAAAGAATTAATCATTCTGATTATTTCTAAAATAGTTTATTTTGGTTATATGATTGTTTTACCATTGTGGTTATTAGAGATTACATTCGGACAATGGTTTTTAGGATTCTTTACTTTACACGCTGTTTTGGGATTATTTATGACAATGGTTTTCCAATTAGCACATGTTGTTGAAGGACCAACACATCACGAACCGACTTTTTCTGGAAAGATGGATAATAGTTGGGCAATTCATCAACTGGAAACAACAGCCGATTTTGCGAGAAATAGTAAAGTTTTGGGTTGGTTTATCGGTGGCTTAAATTTTCAGGTAGAACATCATTTGTTTCCCACAATTTGTCATGTTCACTATAAGGATATTTCAGAAATTGTCAAGAAAACAGCGGCAGAATTTGGTTTACCTTATCACGACCAAAAAACTTTCTTTAGTGCTTTTCGTTCACACTTACGTGTTTTGAAAGCCTTTGGTAGAAATGAAGCAGTTGCCGCTTAGATTGTTATCGCTTCGCTTATTGTTAATAATAATTCAATATTAAGAATAAGCGAAGCGGACACAATTAATTAATCAATCCTCTACCTTCTTTTCTAATCTTTCCTTCTTTTTTCAACTGTTTTGTTAATCTATCAATTACACCATTTACAAAATCTTTACTCTTTGGTGTACTGTATATTTTGGCTAATTCCACGTATTCGTTAATTGTTACTTTTGGTGGAATAGTTGGAAAATACATCAACTCGCATAATGCTAATTTTAATAAAATCATATCAATAATAGCCACACGTTCTGCATCCCAATTTTTCAAGACAGGTTTGATAATCTCCTCCAATTTATCATTAAAAAACAATGCTTTGTGCAACAATTCCAAACCATATTCAATACAAGTTTCATCTGGAGGCTCGTGTTCTTGAAAGAAACGTTCCTTTGCAGGCAATGATTTTAATGTTTTTTTCATTGCACCGACAACCAATGATTTATCATCCGTCCAAGATACAAAGTGATCGTCGACCATTTCTACAAAGATTTCATCTTTCAATGATGTTTTGTACAAATCCAACAATACATTAATGTGATCTTGAATCGTACTTTCCTCTTGTTTTAGATAATCTTTGTAAATATCTTTTTGTGCGAAAGCCTGATAATAACGGCGAGTCAAATCCAAGTCTGTACGATAGCGAATTTTACGTTGTTTAAGGATTGACGCAAATTCTGTACTTTCAGCAATAGAAAGGGTTACTGGATTGTTATAGAGTTTGGTAGAGAAGTTTTTATCTTCTTCTGTTGGTCTGTATTTTTCAGCACGAATAGCTGCATCTGTATTCGCATATTCAGCGATTTTACGAAGTTGATGCAAGTTAAATAAGTAAGCATCATAAGCCATTTCAATACTTTTCTTATAGTAATTTTTCACAGCTCTATCTGTCAACGCTTTATCTCTGTTGGCAGCATATAATGCTTTCATTACTTTAATTCGGACATTTCTCCTACTTACCATTTTTTGTAAAACAACTTTTAAAAATTCAAATTCAATAGTATTAATTATTGAATTGTAAATTTTAGATTTCTGAAATTTAAATTAAAAACCAACGCAAAGAACGGTATTTTTAACAAAAGTAGGTAAGGAAAACTTGGGTATTTTATTTTTGAGTAAAAAGTCATCTGATAAGTGAAGAGTCAATAATAAACTCGACAAAGAATGGATTAAGATTTTTTGTTCAGTTTAGCTGTAAGAAATAGGAATTTATCGGGATAAATGACTGTTTTTTACAGCTAAAATGGGCGAAAAAGATGATTCATTACTGTCGA
>JBGCFH010000117.1:0-4667 GCA_045106825.1 Saprospiraceae bacterium
ATAATTCCCAATCAGTTCGTATATTTGGGAATTATGGAGAATGTACAATTACTAAAAAAGGATAAATACGGCAATCCTTGTCATAAGTATAAAAACTTTGACAAGCCGTACATGAAATACGTTAGTGTCACTAAGGTAAGAGATAGTATTCAGAAGCCATTCCATGCTATGAAAAAGGCAAAGGAACTTTGTGTCAATCCTAATAAAAAAAAGTACTACCAACGAGATCCGGAGGAAATCGTAATGGAATGGAATCTTAATGGTCAACGAGCGGGAGAGTATGGAACGATGATACATGACATTGTTGAACGACACTTGCTTAGTACTTGTTGGTCATTCTTAGGCGATGATGAATTAGAGCAACGGGTTATTCGAGAATTCAAAAAAGCAATGAAAAAAGTGAATGCTCAACTAAGCCAATACGGATTTGAATATACTTACGACAGTATAAAAACAGAAGTTGTCCATCATTTAGCAATACGCTCAAAAAAAAAGTACAACGGTAAATATTTAACTATTCCTGTTATCAATAAAATGACAGAAGAAGAAGTTAATGAGTTTTTAATAGATTGGCAAAACGAGTTTACTACAAGCGAAATCCTATCTGCAAAATCATTGAAAAGTAAAAAAGACTTATTGAAGAAACTTGTAAACTTTGGATTAGCAGGGTCAGTAGATATTCGCTACGATAGTAAAAAATGGTTTTCTGTTATAGATATAAAAACAGACGAAGTAATTACTTATGATGCTTGGAATGGTATAGAATGTTTTTTACCTCCGTTAAATAATCTCAAAAAGTGTAAGATAAACAAGTACGGTATTCAGACAGGAACTTATGGAGTTTTAGGGAACTCAATGGAATCTTTGAAAGGAAAACAATATCTTGCAAAAGACTTTATTTTACATTGGGACAAGATGAACCAAACTTTCACCGTCATTAAGCTAAAGAATTACTACCAACACGCAAGGCACTTAATGGCACATTACTTTGAACTTCTATAATTATGAGATTAGATATACAGCTGATTAACAAAGACAGTAACAAGAGTTTTCGCATCAAAGCAAGTCAGGAGGTTGCCATTAATTCTTTTTATGAGTTTTTAGAAAAGACAATGGGAATATCTCTAACGGAATCGGATAAAAAGATAGTTATATTCTTTATTACAAATACAGGAAACGAAATAGCCTATCAGGATTTATGCGAAAAACTTAATATATCGAAATCATCTTATTACAGAGCAAAAAGCAAGTTTAAGAAAGCTAAGTTATTTTTAGTTGCAGACAAAGTAATAATGAAACATTCAGACATTTCATTCATTAAATACGAATACGTATGATGTTTATATCAGAAAGAGAAATAGAGTTATTGAAATCAAAACATCCGACATTGACAGGGAATCCAAAAGACCCTATGAGTTTCAGTATTTTAACTCAATCAATGGGTGGATTCAACAGTAAGACTAATACTTACGAGTTTATATTATTAAAACAATCATTAAACTAACAAATGGAAAATCAATTAGTACATTTAAAATCGTACACTAACAGAAGCGGAAAGCAAGAAGTTATAATGGTACTTGACCATGAAAGTCTATGGCAAGAAGATTCATTTACCATTAAAGCCGACATTGCAAAAGATGGAGTTGATGAAAAAGGTAAAACCATCTACTACCCTTTCGAGCAAACAAAAACTGCTGCAAGAATATTATGCGACATTATCCTTGAAGCTAACAACCACATACCATATTGGTATTTAATTGAAACCGAGGGTTATACTGCTTTTGAAGATATAACCAATGACTTCGAGAAATCAAAAGCAGTATCTTTTACGTTAAGCAAGTTAAACTCTAAAACTTTAGAGAAGCGTATCTCTGAACAAAGAGGTTTAATTCAAATAGATGAAATACATTGGAAAGCAGATAAGCAGTTGATGAAAATCAAGTACAGAAGCTATCGATTAGGTAAAGAAGAGTTACCAAGTAATCCAATGCAAAGCTCTATGTTTGACGAACCTGACTTTGCCGAAGACCCAACAATGCTTGAAATACAAGAGGCTGCATACAAAAACAAGTCATCAGCTTACGAAAAGAAAGAAATCACTTTCACTATCTATGATGAACTTGACAATGACAAAGGGGTATTTTCTCCATTTGGACCTCAAATACATGAGTGTTACAAAATGCTAAATGAAGAAATGATAGACTTGTGGAAGAAGTCAACAAAACTTAAACGTGAATTATCATTCAAAATAGATGAATATGGAAACGAACAGTAATAGAATTATTTTAGAAGTACAAAAAAGGATAGACACCACGCCCTCTGATGTAAGAGGTGAATATTCTGATGGTTATCACACATTCAATGAATTATATGAGTTTCGTAAAACACTTCATGCTTTGCTATTCAACGAATGGTCTAAAAACTATGAGTTTAATCGTAATACAGATATTCAAAATCAAAGACCTCACAATAACGTTCATAAGTCAAAAAAACACCATGACGGAGAATTATGCTTTGGAGGAGGTTGGTTTATCGTAGTAGCAAGACTGCCAATGGGACAAATAACTAATCATTACAAGATGGAAGATTGGGATTTGTTTAAAATACCCGAAACAGAAAAAGCAATGTTTCCTTTCGATGGACATACTTCGCAAGATGTATTGGAAAGAATGAATGATTACATTAAACGAATGCAATAAAACCTATGAAACATAGAGCATATAACTTTCTACTGACTTATGCTTAAAATAAACTAAGGGTTTAATCTATGTTAGGTTTGTTGTATGATAATGATAAAATTATGGGAATGAGCAGTAAAAACCAATTCAAACCATACGTAAACGGAGTAGCCTTATTTCCTGCTCCGTTTACAAAAGTACTTACCGACGATAGATTGCCAAACGGCAGAATCGTTAAAATCAATTCAAACACAATAGGCTTACAAGCAATTACTGCATCTCAAATAGATACTTATTACGCTAACTTTCACACCATATCTTTAATATGCTTTCAATCAATGGAGTTCGATGAAGCAGTAAAAACTCAGTTCGAACTACTTCAAAATATCATTGAGTGTAACATAGTTAGAGAAATAGTGAATGAAAATATATTTGAAGAATTATCTAATAGTAAAGGATGGAAACGGTAAATGCTCACCAACGATTCATAAATAAAAAATCTTGTCCATACTGTGAAGGTGATTTAATATCTTCCGCAAACTCATGGATTCAAAAAGACAACGGAAACTATGAAGCAATGGATATAGATGTAGAATGTTGCAAAGAGCCTGATATTTCAAACAGAAAAGAATGGCAGAATTGGTACAATGACCATAACAGATTTTTAGATGCCTGGGAAAACTGGCATCCTATTCAAGATGCTATTTTAAAATCAATTAACGAAAAATATCAATTCAATAAAGATGACTTTTGATATAATATTAGAACGTACAAAAAAACCAATCATTAAAAACAACTTCACTTTCACACTTGAACAAATAACCTCAAAGCCTAACTTCTTAGAGTATGCCGTAGAGTTATCAAAACTAAGTGTTGGTCAAGAATACAAAGACATGAGAAGTAATGGGTATATCTTATTCAAACGAACTAAATAAAAACATGACAAAACTACGAACAGATAAAAGCTACTTCTGCCACCATAAACCAACAGGCGAAGAATGGCTGTTAATCGGACAATCTAAAGACGGTGAAAAAGTTTGTGCCGCCGGTTATCCTCCGTCCATCGCAAACATCGAAGATTGTGTAAACATCAAAGAACATAAGTTCCTAACAGATGAAGAACTAAAACATCGAAACACAGCCTTTGGCGAATCTTTCAATGTTCCTGTCCAATGGCATGACAATAAGGAATATATGCTATATCCTTTTCAAGTGTGTTTACGTGAAAATGCCACATCAGAAGTGCATAACCTCGGACCCGATGATAAAACATTAGAACACGGTGACTTAGTAGGCGTAAGTATAACTAAAACAAAAGCAATTCATTTGGCTTCATTAACCGATGAACAATGGGATCAACTTGGATTCGAACACCAATTCAATAACGGTGTCAACGAATATCACCACATCGAATTAGAAGCATCAGGATATTTCACCTATTACGAAGAATCTTTAAAGGATTTTTTCACAGAAAGAATATCAAAGCACAAAGATTACAGTTCCGCAGGAATCAGATTAAAATACTTACACGAACTTAACTTCGTATTTAGATTAATTACAGATACGGAATTAGGTTTCGATAAGTTTAAACTATAAATAACAACCAAAAGCCAATAAGAACTAAACGGTTTCTATTGGCTTTTATCATCTCCAACCACATCACCCCCATTACTATCCTCCGGACACCCTATCCCATGATACAATAATATCCGCTTCGCTAAATCAATAGCATCTCCCTTACTCAATACACCCCCATCCGAAGTAACTATCAATTCACTATTCCAAAAGTCAAACAATAACTTCTTACCCTCCTCTATATTACATTCATACTCTATCATCATAATGTCTATTTAATACATATAAGTAGTTTTTATGCAAGATAATAATATGCCGTAACTATTTACACCCCCTACCCTTTTTGTTTACGCAGAGGACGTGTATAGGGTACATACGCCTACCGCCCCCGTGTCTAAAATCACAAATATTTAT